>CAZBBS010000033.1:0-29196 GCA_964490145.1 uncultured Enterobacteriaceae bacterium | reverse complement strand
CCCGTGCGTAGCACGCAAAACTTGGCCCCCTAATTGCAACACCCTTCCAGCAAGACATTGAACGTGCTTTTGCACCAAAGTCTTCCAGTTTTTGCCCCAGACCAGTGCACACAAACATTTGAGTGCATGAAAAAAGGGCAAGCTTAATTCGGCGTTAAAACGATTTTAATGTTTCGTCCCTAAAATCCCCGCGCCAACCCAGATTGATCCCAGGATCAGAATAGTGATGGTCGAAAAAAGTGCGGCCTCAGGAAAAACAAACAATGAAACAGGAATTATTGTCTGCGAAGGAGCAGGAACAAGTGGAAGTGATGAAAGCCAGTGAACTCCTTGTAAAGTGCCTCGAGAACGAAGGTGTGGAATACATTTTTGGACTGCCGGGCGAAGAAAACATCGATGTGATGGACGCCCTGATCGACAGTCCCATCGAATTTGTCACTACCAAGCATGAGCAGGGTGCAGCCTTTATGGCGGATGTCTATGGTCGCCTGACCGGGCGAGCCGGTGTGTGCCTGTCCACCCTGGGACCTGGCGCCACCAATCTGGTGACCGGCGTTGCAGATGCCAATATGGATCGGGCTCCGGTGGTTGCTATTGCCGGGCAGGGTGCTACCACGCGCATGCACAAGGAAAGCCACCAGATCCTGGACCTGGTCAACCTGTTCGAACCCATCACCAAATACTCCACGCAGATCCGAGAACCGGAAATCGTGCCTGAAATTGTGCGTAAGGCCTTCAAGACTGCGCAGAATGAAAAACCCGGCTGCAGTTTCATCGACTTCCCGGAAAACATCGCCGCCATGGAAATCCCGGCCATGAAGCCGCTGAAAAAACAGTCAGCCACCGAACCGGTTGCACCACGCGGCAAATGCACCAGCGCCGCCGGCTTTATCCAGGAAGCCACTGCACCGGTCATCATGGTGGGCAACGGCGTGATCCGCTGCAAAGCCTCAAAAGCCGTTGTTGAATTTGCCGAAAAACTGAATATTCCGGTAGCCACCACGTTCATGGCCAAGGGCGTCATACCATCAAGCCACTCTCTGTCCCTGGGGGCTATAGGTCTGAAATCGAAGGACCTGGTGTCCTTCGGTTTTGAGGAAGCCGATCTCATCATCTGCATTGGCGTGGATATGGTGGAGTATCACCCGCAACTGTGGAATCCACATGGCGACAAGAAAATCCTGCACATTGACCTGCGCCCGGCAGAAGTGGATCAGAACTATATTCTTGAATGTGGCGTCCTGGGAGATATCAAGGACTCCCTGAAACGTATTGCCAGCAAGCTTGAAGCCAAGCCCGATTCCAGAATTCATGAACTGGTTAGTGTCATCAAGGCGGAATGGGCCGAGCACAAGAACGACACGGCATTTCCGATCAAACCCCAGAAAATCCTGTGGGATCTGCGCCAGGTTCTTGCTCCTGAAGATATTGTGATTTCCGATGTTGGCGCGCACAAAATGTGGATCGGCCGCATGTTTCAGGCCGAAACCCCGAATTCCTGCATTATTTCCAACGGTTTTGCTGCCATGGGCATCGCCCTGCCGGGTGCCATTGCCGCCAAGCTGGCCTATCCCGATCGCAAGGCTGTGGCAGTCTGCGGGGATGCCGGATTCATGATGAACAACCAGGAGATCGATACTGCCCTGCGACTGGGTCTGGATATCGTGATCCTGATTTTCAATGACAGTAAATACGGCCTCATCGAATGGCATCAGCTCCGCCACTTTGATCGTGCCACGGGTATTTCCTTCAGGAATCCGGATTTCGTCATGCTGGCGGAAAGCTTCGGTGCCAAAGGGTATCGCGTGAGTTCTGCAGAAGACTTCATCCCCACCATGCAGAAAGCACTGGGTGATGGCACGGTATCCATCGTCGACTGCCCGGTGGATTACGCGGAAAACATGAAACTCACCGGCAAGCTGAACACCCTGGCTTCGCCCTTCAACGAATGAGTACAACCAGGATACTGCCATGAACACATTATCTTTCCAGACCACACGCTCCGTTCTGTTTGAATCGGGGGCCACTGGCAAAATCGGACAGTTAATGGCTGACAGAGGCTGTAAAAGGGTCGCCTTTGTCACGGACGCCATGATCCTGAAACTGGGCCTGGCGGACGCTGCAATCGACAGTCTGAAAAAGGCTGGCGTGGATGTGTGGACCTTTTCGGAAGTCGTGGCTGATCCGCCCGAGGAAATGATCCTGACTGCGGTGAAAGAAGCTATGGCCGAAGGGGTTGATGGCGTGGTTTCCATCGGCGGCGGCAGTTCCATGGATACTGCCAAGCTGATTGCTGTTCTCTGCAACACCACCCAGCCTCTGGAAGACATGTACGGGATCGGCATGGTCAAGGGAGAGCGCCTTCCCCTTGTACTGGCACCCACCACGGCTGGCACCGGGTCTGAAGTTACGCCGATTTCCATCGTGACAACCGGTGTTGCCGAAAAAAAAGGGGTTGTCTCACCCCAACTGCTGCCAGACTGTGCCGTACTTGATCCTGATCTGACCGTGGGCCTGCCTGCTCATGTCACCGCTGCCACCGGTATAGACGCCATGGTGCACTGTATCGAGGCCTATACCTCAAAGCGTCTGAAAAACCTGGTGGCGGATGCCCTGGCTCGCGAAGGACTAACCTTGCTTGCGGCCAACATCTACAAGGTGTGTGAAACACCCGGTGACATCGAAGCACGCGGCAACATGCTGCTGGGTTCCATGCTCGCCGGCATGGCCTTTACCAATTCACCGGTGGCAGCGGTACACGCCCTGGCCTATCCGCTGGGTGGTCACTTTCATGTCCCTCACGGTTTGAGCAATGCCCTGGTCCTGCCCCATGTCATGGCCTTCAACATGCCTGAAGCAGAATCCCTTTATCTGGAACTGGCCCCCCTGATGTTCCCGGAACTCACCGGCAAATCCCGCGCTGTGATGATTGATGGCATGCTCCAGGGTATAGCCACTTACAGCCCGGACCTTGGCCTGGAAACCACCCTGCGCGAGGTTGGCGTGAAAGAGACAGATCTGGAATTACTGGCAACAGATGCCATGAAACAGACCCGCCTGCTGGTCAACAATCCCCGGGAAGTGGGTTATGACGATGCCTTTGCCATTTACAAGGCGGCATTGTGATGACTACGTCCAGGTCTACCGGCAACCCCCTGTTCGATATGTGGATGGACAACCAGTCCCGGTTCCTGCAGGCCCAGTCAGACTGGTTCAAGCCGGCTTTCGGTCAGGCACCAGCATTCACGAATACGGATTTTTTTGATACTTCCATGAAAACCTGGCAACAGTGTGAACAGCAATACAAACACTGGCTGAAAGTTGCTGAAAACTGGATGGGCACCCAGCAGCCAGGGAAATCCGATGATGCTTCCGGCCAGACTCTGGCTCACATGCTCAATCCGGCCACCTTCATGCAGTCGGGTTTTGAGATTGTTGACGAGATCTTTCGCAAGCTGGTGAACGGTCCGGAATTCGCGGATATCGGCAATTTTGAAAAAAAACTGCTGAAAACCGGACAGGAATGGCAAGCCTTCAGGGATGCCGGTCATCGCTACCAGGACGTCATTGCGTCTGCCTGGCTTCGGGCTTTCCAGCATTTTTCGGATGAATTCATGACCTCACTGTCCTCAGGTGAAGCAACCCCTGAAGACACCCTCCAGCGCTGGTTGAAAATTGCTGATGAAGAACTGGTGGATACCTTGCGCTCGGAAGAGTTTCTGGAAGCGCAGAAAGAACTCTTTGCCCGGGGCAGCGACTACCGGCTCAAATACAAGGAATTCGTAGAACTGTGGTGCGAAAGTCACACCATACCCACACGCAGTGAAGTGGACGATCTCCACAAGATTATCTATGACCTGCGCCGCGAAGTGCGTTCACTGAAACGCCGCCTTGATCAGGTCGAGTCTGGTGCCGGTAAAAAAACTCCCGCCAAAAAGGCCGCTCCCCGAAAAACAGCAGCCACACGAAAGGCTCGCAAATAATGCATAGTGACATGAATGCCTTGCCTGAACCCTATGCCTCCATGCTGAATTTCAGCACAAGGATGGCAAAAGGCGCCGAGGTTATTTCCCGCTTCGACTTTTCCGAGGTGGCCGTTGGCGCATCGGCAAAAGAGGAAATATTCAGAACTGACAAGGTTAGCCTGCATCACTACAAGCCCCTGAAAAAAGGCAAGGTCAAAACCGAACCTGTATTGATCGTATACGGCCTGGTTGGCCGCTATACCATGATCGACCTGCAGGAGGACCGCTCGCTGGTCCGCAACCTGTTGTCACGTGGCGTGGATCTGTATGTGGTGGACTGGGGCTATCCGACCCGTGCAGACCAGTACCTGGATTTTGACGACTACGTTTGCCACTACCTGGATGAATGTGTCGAAGCCATTTGCCTGCAACAGAAAGTCGATAAGGTTGCCCTGTTTGGTATTTGTGAAGGCGGTACTTTCACGGCCATGTATGCCGCCATGTATCCTCAGAAGGTCAGCAACCTGATTCTGTCGATCACGCCAATCGATTTTGCCGCCGACGAAGAAGATGACGATCCCAGCCATGGTTTTCTGAACCTGTGGATTCGCAATCTCGCCGATGAGGATATCGAAAAATTGCTGGCCGCTTTTGGCAATCTACCGGGCGAACTGATGGGCGCGGTGTTCTCGGCCATGACCCCCATACGAACCATGACCAAGTACAACCTGGACCTCATCAGCGCTGCTGAAGATGATGCCAGGCTGATGAACTTTTTAAGAATGGAGAAATGGCTGGCAGACAGACCCCATCATCCGGGCCGGGCCGCCAGGCAGTGGCTGATAGACCTGTACAAGGACAACAAGCTGATAAAGGGTGAATTTGAACTGGATGGCAGGAAAGTGGATCTCGCCAACATCACCATGCCGGTGCTGAATATTTTTGCCGCCCACGACCACATCATCCCCCCGCCCTGCTCAGAAGCCCTGGGTCGGTATGTGGGCAGCGAGGATTACACGGATCTTTGCCTGCCGGCTGGACACGTCGGCATTTACGTCAGCAGCAAACTGCAGGGAACCGTTGGTGAACAGATTTCCAACTGGTTAATCGAAAGACAGGCTTGAATACAAAAACAGGTAACGCAAGATCATGGTCCAGAAAGTCATCAGTGCCGAAGATGCCGTCTCCCTGATCCGGGATGGTGACACCGTCGCCATTTCCGGTTTCGTCGGCATCGGCACGCCGGAAGAGCTGATCATTGCCCTGGAAAAACGTTTCCTGGAAACCGGCCATCCCCGTGACCTAACCCTGGTCTTTGCTGCCGCCCCCGGCGATGGTGCAGATCGCGGGGTGAATCGGCTTGCCCACGAGGGACTGGTAAAACGGGCTGTTGGTGGTCACTGGGCACTTGTCCCCAAATTGTCGACCATGGCGGTGGAAAACAAAATTGAAGCCTATAACCTGCCCTTGGGCTGTGTATCACAGTTGTTCAGGGTCATTGCCGGAGGCAAACCGGGGCTGCGCACCAAGGTCGGACTCAAGACCTTTGTCGATCCGCGGGTTTCCGGCGGCAAGATCAATGCCCTGGCCACGGAAGACCTGGTGGAGCTTGATATCATCAAGGGGGAGGAATGGTTGTTCTACAAAGCCTTCCCGATTGATGTCTGCCTGCTTCGAGGAACCACCTCTGATGCCCACGGCAATACCACATCTGAACGCGAAGCCCTGACACTGGATGTCACCTCCATCGCCATGGCTACGCACAATTCCGACGGACTGGTGATCGTCCAGGTGGAGCGCATGGCCCAGTCCGGCTCGCTGGCTCCCAAGCGTGTACTCATACCCGGTGCCCTGGTCGACTGTGTAGTGAAATCCCAACCGGAAAACCACCATCAGACCTTTGGCACACCCTATGAGCATGCCTTCAGCGGTGAAATGCGTGTCCCCCTGGAACAGCTGCCCACCATGCCACTTGATGAACGCAAGATCATGGCCCGACGTGCCGCCATGGAACTGCCCATGGGCGGCGTGGTCAACCTCGGCATCGGTATTCCGGAAGGGGTTGCCAAAGTAGCTGCAGAAGAGGACATGCTGGATAAGGTCATCCTGTCAGCAGAAGCCGGCACCATCGGCGGCATGCCCCAGGGCGGTCTGGATTTCGGCGCGTCCCTCAATCCAGATGCTATTGTCTCCACCAATTCCCAGTTTGATTTTTATGATGGCGGCGGTCTCGATATGGCCTGCCTGGGCATGGCCCAGGCGGATATGTTTGGCAACGTCAACGTTTCCCGCTTCGGCAAACGCCTGGCCGGTGCCGGTGGTTTCATCAATATCAGTCAGAACGCCTCCCGTCTGGTTCTGACCGGTGCATTCACCGCGAGCGGACTGCAGGTTGCTGTTGAGGATGGCAAGTTGCGCATCCTGCAGGAAGGCAAGGTAAAAAAATTCGTCCGCCAGGTGGAACACATCACCTTCTCCGGACAACTTGCGGTGGAAACCGGGCAACCGGTGCTTTATGTCACCGAGCGTTGCGTGTTTGGCATTGGACCCGATGGCCTGGAACTGCTCGAGGTGGCACCCGGCATTGATGTAGAGCGCGATATCCTGCCGCACATGGAATTCACCCCGATCATGCGCAATATCAAAACCATGGATGCCCGCATTTTTCAGGAAGGTTCCATGGCGCTGCTGCAATCGCGTACCGAGATGCCCATAGAGCAGCGCATCATGCTTGATCGGGAAACCGGCAAACTGGTGATCAACCTGAGATCGATGAAAATCACCTCGCGGTTGGAGATCCTGCAGTTGAAACAGGCCATTGAAAATGTCTGTGAATCCTATGGCCGCCCCGTGGACATGATGGCGGTCTATGATGGTTTTGAAATCAAGGACAACCTGCAGGATGAATATGCGGACATGATCGGCTCACTCGACAAGGCGTACTACTACAACCTGGTGCATTACACCCGCGACCCCTTCATACGACTCAAATTTGGCGCCGAGCTTAAAAAACGGCATGTCTGATCATCAATCATTGATATGGGAAAAGCAGTTCCGGTAGTTCCTGATGGCAAAAAATGATGACGCAACAGTAAGCACGGATATACCGGAGAAGTACGGACCTCCCGATCGGACCGGGAAAGTGATGTGCATCAATTCGAAAAGCTTTCATCACATTGCCTACCAGGACTGGGGTGATATCAACAGTCCTGAAACGATTTTTTGCCTGCATGGCCTGACACGAAATTCCCATGATTTTGATGCGCTGGCCAAAAAACTGTCGGAGACACGGCGTGTCATTTGCCCGGATACGGCAGGTCGCGGTGAAAGCGACTGGCTGCCGGATCATGAGGACTACCAGATTCAGCAGTACAACATGGACTTTTCGGTTCTGGCGGCAAGCACTGGCCTGGAAAAATTCGACATCATCGGCACCTCACTGGGCGGCATGATGGGCATGGTTCTCGCAGCCATGAAAAATTCACCGGTCAGACGCCTGATCGTGAATGACATTGCCCCGGAAGTACCCCACAGCGCCATGGCCAGGCTCGGCAGTTACCTTCATCTGGACCCCTTCTTCAATACACTGGACGAAGTGGAAGCCCATTTGCGCAAGACGCTGGCCCCCTTCAATCCCATGACCGATGAAGACTGGCTGCACCTGGCCCAGACCAGCTCAAGACCGGATGAAGGCGGCTACCGCCTGGCATTTGATCCCGACATCTCCAATACCTATGGCAGACGCTACTGGTACCTGATGTATTTCAACCTGTGGAAGTACTGGGTTCGAATTCGCTGCCCTGTGCTGATTCTGCGGGGCAAGGATTCCGACTTCCTCACCGAGCACCTGCTGGACCGGATGGTGAGGAAACTCCCCAAATGCTCTGTTGTTGAATTTGAGAATACGGGCCATACCCCAACGCTCAATGCTCCCGAACAAATTGACCCAATTATTCAGTGGCTGGACAAGACCAGCAAGAAATAGGACGCTCTAACCTCATGATATTAAAAGAATTAAAAAATATTTGTTGCAATGCAAAATAATTGTTGCAACGCACAAATATCTTTGTTATTGTGCATAGCACAAAAGCGTTAAATCCAGGTAATCGGAGCCAGACATGCCAAATACCACAGCAGGAAAAACAACCCGGAAGGGCACCGTTTCTCCGGCCAAACCGAAAGCCGGGACACGTACTGCCGCCAAATCCAAACTATCAGGAGCTACCGTTATGCCAAGCAAATCTTCAGCCTTCAAGAAAATGGAAGCCGGTCTTGAACCTCTGGTCGAGTTCAACAAGATGATCGCCGGTTCCATGGAATCCTCCTACAACATGATGATGGACAGCTTCCAGGGCTACGCCAAGCTGGGCATCGACAGCATGCAATCCGGCCTGAAAGTCCGGACACCGGAGGATATGGTGACCTACTTTGAATCCCAGCATTCCATGGCGCAGAAAGCCAGCGACATGATGATGTCTGATGCCAAGTCATTTTCCGACATGGGCATCAAACTGTTTAATGATATGCGTTCTTTCTATGAAAGCAGCATGAAGACTTCAGTGTCAGCAGCCTCGGAGGTGATGAAAGCAGCCTAAACCCAACCTGCAATTTCCCCTAATCTCCGTCCCCCCACGGAGTAGCCCCGGAATCTTACCCCCCCCTCAAGATTCCGGGGTTTTTCATTGAGGGCCAGTGTAAATCGCGTAACCTAGGGCTTGTTGTTTTTACCGGTCCCAAAGAAACCTTCAGACATCTTCTGCCACATTTCCATGTTTTTCTTACTCATGTCAGTAAAGGCTTTCATCGGGTTGTTCTGCATCATGTCTGAGAAGCTATCTTGCAACTGTTCCTGCTGGTGCTGGAAAAACGCCAGGCTCTGGTTCATGAATTCGGTAAAGGGCTGGTGCGGGAGCTGGCCATAATAACGAATGAAAGTCTTGAGATTGTCCGTGGTGAACAGGGGATTGTTTTCTGACTCCTGTTCTATGATCAGCTGCAACAGCACACTGCGTGTAATATCCTCACCAGTCTTGCTGTCGAGCACAACAAAATCGATACCCTCGACAATGAAGTCACGAATGTCCTCAACCTTGATGTACTTGCTGGTGTGTGTATCGTAAATACGCCTGTTCGGGTATTTCTTGATGATGCGGATTTCATCATCCGCAGCCTGCTGCCCATTACCATTTTTATCAGCCATGGTGCCTTCTCCCCCTGATATGTTTTAACTATTTGCCTGACTGGCGGTTTATCTGGCTATTTATCCAAACCACCCATACACAGGTATTTAATTTCCAGGTAATCATCCATGCCGTATTTGGAGCCTTCCCTGCCCAGGCCCGATTGTTTTACCCCACCAAAGGGTGCCATTTCGTTTGAGATTATCCCTTCATTGATACCGACCATCCCGTACTCCAGTGCCTCCGAAACGCGCCAGATACGGCCGATATCCCGGGTGTAGATATAGGACGCCAGACCAAAAACCGTATCGTTGGCGATGGCTATCGCTTCCTCCTCTGTACTGAACTTGATCAGGGGTGCGATGGGACCGAAAATTTCACGGTTGGCCACACGCATGTCCATGGTGACGCCGGTGATGACCGTAGGCTCAAAAAAACAGGCGCCAAGACTGCTGCGCTGCCCGCCCAGTATGACGTTTGCACCCTTTTCCAGCGCATCCTTTATCAAGTGATCCATGGAGTCCACGGCCAGGGTATTGACCAGCGGACCGATGTTAACGCCCTCTTCCACGCCATTGCCCATCTTGAAGGATTTAACCCGTTCGATGATTTTTTCTGCAAAGGCATCATGGACACCTTCCTGAACCAGCAGGCGATTGGAGCACACACAGGTCTGCCCCGCGTTGCGGTACTTGGAGGCCATTGCCCCATCCACAGCCGCATCAAGATCAGCGTCATCGAACACAATAAAGGGGGCATTTCCGCCCAACTCCATGGTGGTTTTCTTGATGGTCGATGCACTCTGCGCCAGCAGTTTGCTGCCGACTTCCGTCGAGCCGGTAAAGGACAGTTTGGCAATGCGCGGGTCATTGCACAGGATGCTGCCGATATCCCGTGATTTGGTGGAGATAATCACATTGAAAACACCAGCGGGAATGCCGGCCTGCTCAGCCAGCACCGCCAGGGCGATCGCTGACAGCGGGGTTTCCTTCGCGGGTTTGACGATAAAGGTACATCCAGCCGCCAGTGCCGGGGCCGCCTTGCGGGTAATCATGGAACTGGGAAAGTTCCAGGGCGTGATAGCCGCAACCACACCTACGGGCTGCTTGATCACGACAATACGCTTGTCTGGCGCGGGACCCGGGATGGTGTCACCGTAAACCCGCTTGGCTTCCTCAGCAAACCATTCCACATAGTTGGCCCCATAGGCAATTTCCCCTCGGGATTCTGCCAGGGGTTTACCCTGCTCCAGGGTCATGATCAGGGCCAGGGTTTCCTGGTTTTCCAGGATCAAATTGAACCAGTTTCTCAGGATGCCGGCACGCTGCTTTGCTGTCATGGCACGCCAGGCGGGAAAGGCCTGTTGTGCAGCGGCGATTGCGGCATCAGTATCAGCCTCCGTGGAATCCAGCAGCGTGGTAATCAACGATCCGTCAGCCGGATTCAATACATCGAAGGAAGCCGCAGCATCACCCTGCCACTGGCCGTTGATGTAGCTGCCATTTTTCTCGAGGAATTGCTGGTAACTAGTCATAGGCTGGTTTCCTTAAAGATCAACATCTGTTATTTTGCACTGCACAATTCCGGAAATCAATGCCTGTCTGCTTCCCTGAATCAACAGCGGGGCTCAGGGCCAATAACCCGATTTTTTTAAACAGTTGTTACGGTAATTGCGATGTTTTGCAGATAAATAGCAAAAACCCCCGCTTTTTTGTCCGGTTTTCTGTTAAAGGAACCGGCAGGCGCGTAAACTGAAAATAATCATTGATGCCAAACCTTCTATTCAGGGAGAACAGGATGGATAAGCTCAGACCTGCTTGTGGCCGGATAGTCGCCGCTGCCACACTATTGATTTGCATACTGGCCTCAGCAGCAGTACAGGCACAGGATTCCATTGGCCGTGTCATTCTCACGACCGGTGTCGTCACTGCCACCAATGCAGCAGGCGTAGAACGCGAAGTCGCCCGCGGTTCCGAGATATTTGCCGAGGAAAGCATCACCACCAGTAATGGCGGCTCCGCCAAGCTGCGATTCACCGATGGCGGTGTTGTTTCCCTGGATGCCGATTCGGTATTTACAGTCAATGCCTATGTTTACGATGGTGAAGGTGGTGCACCTGACTCCATGATCATGACCATGACCCGTGGAACACTGCGCACGCTGACCGGCGTCATCGGTGATGATCCGGCGGACACCTACGAGATGAACACACCCTTTGCGTCAATCGGCGTACGAGGCACTGAATATGCGCTGGTGGTGGAACCCTCGGGACGGGTACGGGTCTTTGTCTTTGATGGCTCCGTTGCAGTAAGCCCTGGCGGCGGCGGTGTTCCGACAGTGGTCGGATTAACCGGTGACTCTGATGCCGTTGATGTCAGTGATGCCAATACTGTCAGGGAATTGAGCGCTGATGAGATTGCTGCCTCCCCGGAAATCCAGGCAGTGATCAACAGACTGGATACCACGCCGGTATCACAGGAAGCCGTAGACTCGCTACCAGCACCGGATCTGGCCCTGGTCATCCAGCGCAACCAGAATCAACAGGCACAGGAAGAAGCCCTGGCTGAGATTCAGTCGGAACTGGTGGGCGAGGACGCTGCTGGCTTGCTGGTGGACGCCACGGGACAGGCCATCTCAGCCACTGATGAAACCACCTTCATCCAGGCCAGAACCATCGTGATCATCAGCATTTCCGAGAATGATGACAATGCCTTTGATGTCACCGTAAGGGAAAATATTTCCGTCAGTGCGAATTAACCTGCGCCGCTGTAGTACATGAAAAACCAGGCAGACTGCCTGGTTTTTTTTTGGCCGCTATGATCAAGGCTGCACGGGATGCCCATATGGGTAATCACTGACACTTGCATCAGGACAATCAGCCTCCATATACCAGTTTTGACCCAAACATCCAGGAACCCGTCTTTATGACCAGTCTGAATATTGTCTGTCCGCACTGCAACACAACCAATCGCCTCCCCGAGGATCGCCTGGGCGACAATCCACATTGCGGCAAGTGCAAGGAGGAAGTGTTCGATGGTCACCCCATGACTCTGACCAGTGCCAATGCCTCAAAGGTGTTAAACCATACTGACATGCCGGTACTGGTGGATTGCTGGGCCTCCTGGTGCGGCCCCTGCAAGAGTTTTGCCCCGATTTTTGAAGCGGCTGCCAGAGAACTGGAGCCGGACGTGAGGTTTGCCAAGCTCAGTACGGAAGAGAACGAACAACTGGCCATGCAATGGAATATCCGGTCTATCCCCACCCTGATTCTGTTTAAAAACGGGAAAGAAGCAGCGCGTGTGTCAGGCGCCCTGCCGCTGAACCAGTTAAAACACTGGCTGGAACAGCAGGGCGTTTAACGGGACGCTTGATTATCGTCCCAAACTGCGCAGTTGATTCTTGAGTTCATCCTCGGCCTTCTGCCTGGCATCATCCTCAAGTTCATCGGCTTTCGCTTCAAGGTCATCCACTGCCTGATCCGCCATGCCCTGGGCCTGCTGCACGGCTTCATCTATGCGGGTTTCGGCCTGGGCCATGACTTCCTGAACCTGCTGCTCGGCCTGATCTATAATTTCGGCCCCCTCGGTCAGCACTGACTGTGTCATGGCAGAACGCTGGGTCTGCTCGGTAGCGGAAGGGGTAGTTGCCGGTGAGGAAGACTCACTGCCGCCTCAGGCTGTCAGCAACAGAACAGCTGCCATCGTGGTGACCACAGTCAGGGATGAAGTTTGTATGACGGACATGGAAACCTCCGGGAAATAGCCAGTCAATAAATGTGATTCCATTATGAAATTCCACCGCTGTTCATGGCAAGAACTTTGGATTTTTGAAATACTGCCGGCTTGTTGTTTCCAGTCAACAGGCTGGGCGGAAATCAGGGAAACACAGGGTTTTTGCCACTTCATTGAAGCCAGTTTTTCCGGGTTAACGTTTCATCTTCGTCGATGAACAGCCCGGGATGCCAACATTGAGAGAGAGTTAATGACCAGAGTGACAAAGGGCGTAGTAGCCATTGCCCTGGCCACCCTGTTTCCGGTGGTATACGCACAGAACAATTCCGGAGCAGCAGAAAAAAGTGTTCAGGCAGTTCGCGTAGACACCCCTCCGGTCATAGACGGCATACTTGATGACGCCGTGTGGGAACACGCCACGCCCATCACCGATTTTCACCAGATCCGGCCCGGTGACCAGACCCCCACGTCAGAAGCCACTGAAGTCCGTATCATCTACACCGCTGATGCCATCTATATCGCAGCAAGAATGGATGACAGTGAACCGGAGCTGATTGCCACGCCCACCATTCGTCATGGGCAGGGCCTGGGACCTGATGACCGCCTGATTGTTATCCTTGATCCTTTCAACACACGCCGGACCGGCTACCGTTTTGAAACCAACCTCAACGGTGTCAGGCATGATGCCCTGTATACCACCATCAACAGTTTCGATGCCAACTGGTCTACCATCTGGGATGTCAAAACCAGCACCTATGAAAACGGCTGGATTGCGGAAATGGAAATCCCCTTCAAATCCCTGTCCATGGACCAGAACACGGAAAACTGGGGATTCAATTTCGGCCGCGGCATACGCCGCCGCAATGAAGAAATGGCCTGGGTATCATTCAACCGCTCCTTCAATCCCAGCATCGCCGGTACGCTCGAAGGGATGCGCGACATGGACCAGGGCGTTGGACTGGATGTGGTGCCGTCGCTCTCGGTAAACCGGAACCGGAATTTTGACCTGAATACCAGTGGAGATGACATCAACCCGTCGCTGGATGCGTTTTACCGTTTGACGCCTTCCCTGAATGCCGCCCTCACCATCAATACGGATTTTTCCGCCACTGAAGTCGACAACCGCCAGGTGAACCTGGACCGCTTCAATCTGTTTTTCCCTGAAAAGCGGGACTTCTTTCTCAATGATGCCGATCTGTTCCAGTTTGGCAACATCGGCAATGTTGGCAATTCAGCGTCATCCGATGGCTCGCAGCAGAATGCCCGCCCCTATTTTTCACGCAAGATCGGTCTGGGTCCAGGTGGAACACCGGTGGATATCACCGCTGGCGGCCGGATCAGCGGCCGTGTTGGACGCTGGAATATTGGCACCCTGGCCATCAGCCAGGAAGGGTTTGGCGGCGTGGATTCGTCGGAACTGTTTATCAGCCGCGTTTCAGCCAATGTGCTATCCGAATCCAATGTCGGCATGATCCTGACCAGCGGCGACCCCACTTCCAACAATGACAACACCGTTTACGGCGTCGACTTCCGCTACCTGAACACCCGGCTGCCCAGCGGGAAGGCGCTGGAAGGAGATGCCTGGTACATGCAGTCCGACACACCTGGTCTCAACGGTGATGACGCTGCCTGGGGCTTTGGTGTGCGCTCCCCCAACAACCAGGGCTGGCGCGCCGGTTTCAACTACAAGGAAGTGCAGAAGAATTTCAATCCCGCCATGGGCTTTGTGAACAACGCCGGTATTCGCGATGTACTCGCCGATGTGGGCTACACGCATTTTTTCAGGCCCGGCGGTCGTTTCCAGCAGGTGGACATGGCCATCGACGGGCAACGCGTGTACTTTATTGATGGCGGACTGCAAACCGAACGTATCCGCTACACCCTGTTCGAAGCCACCACCAATACCCGTGACAGCATGCGCCTGCGCCTGTCCGGCAACCGGGAAGTGGTCAGAGCCCCTTTCGTTGTGTACAGCGAACCCGGACGCCAGGTGATTATTCCGCCAGGTGATTACAGTTTTGACCGTGGCGGTTTTCGCATGCAGAGCGGCAACCAGCGCCCGCTGTCTTTTTTCCTGGGCGGCGGTACAGGTGGCTACTACAACGGAGACAGGGACAACATCACCAGCCGGATTCGCTGGCAGGCAAAAAAATTCATTATCGAGGGCGGTTACGAGTTCAACGACATCACCACCCCGCAGGGCGACTTCATCACCCGCCTGATCACCCTGAACACACAGTATGCCTTCACCCCGAACCTGTACTGGGTCAGCCTGGTGCAGTACGACAATGTGTCGGAAATTCTGGGTATCAACACCCGCCTGCAGTGGATTCCAAAGGCGGGGCAGGAAGGCTTCATCGTGTTCAACTACAATATGCAGGACACGGACAAGGACAACAGCTTCCAGGCTCTGACGGCTGACCTGAGTGTCAAGTTCAAGTACACCTTCCGCTACTGATAAACAAATTAATTCCAAAATGGATTCCCTCTCCCAGCCGATACTTTGGAAAGATTTCGGCATCAGGCAGGCTCTGCCTGCCGCTTGTGATAATAAAAAGAGGGACCCCAACATGCGCTACCTGCTCGCCATATTACTTCCTCCCCTGGCCGTCTTTCTCTGCGGCAAACCGATACAGGGATTTCTCAGCATCATCCTGACCCTGTGCTTCTGGATTCCCGGTGTAATTCATGCCCTGTTTGTGGTGCATTCCCACCTGGCAGACAAGCGCAACAAGGAACTGATCAAGGCCATCAAGGAAACCCATTAGTCATTCAGCGGAATTCACTTCATGAACAGACTGCTTCGCCCTTTTCTCGCCCTGTTTGCCATCACCATGCTGGCCGGCTGCAACAGTGCCTACTATGCCACCATGGAAAAACTCGGCGTCCCCAAACGGGAGATCCTGGTGGACCGGGTGGAAGAAGCCCGTGATTCACAGGAAGCCGCGAAGGAGCAGTTTTCATCCGCGCTTGAACAGTTTTCGACACTGCTGAATTTTGATGGCGGCGATCTGCAGGCCACCTATGAAACCCTTGAAGCGGAATTCGAGGAAAGCGAGGACCGTGCCGACAAGGTCAGTGACCGCATTCGCGCAGTGGAATCCGTATCAGAGGCCCTGTTCAAGGAATGGGAGGAGGAGCTGGCCCTGTATACCAACCAGGATTTGCGCCGATCCAGTGAAAACTCCCTTCGGGAAACCCGCGTGCGCTACCAGCAGCTGATCACTGCCATGCATGCCGCCGAAGCCAAGATGCCACCGGTCATTGATGCCTTCCGTGACCAGGTGCTGTTCCTTAAACACAATCTGAATTCCAGAGCCATCGCCTCACTGCGCTCTGAACTGGTAACGATTGAAGATGATATCTCACAACTGATCAGTGACATGGAGACCTCCATTGCCGAATCCAACCGTTTCCTGAGTGAAATGGAACTGATTTAGCGCCTGCCCTGCCAAACTGCCCGGCTGTCACTTTATAGACTTTACCGGGCTTCCCCTTTACCCTTGGTTTCCCTGCTCTTCCAACAACCATAAACCGGGGGTTCCATGCAAAAGCTCATCGTCTTAACCCTGTTCCTGGGACTGCTTGCCGATCCAGCCCAGGCCCAGCGTCCATTCGCTGCACCCAAAAACCTGCCCGACTCGCCAGTCCCTGCAGCAATCCCAGCCATTACCTCCAATACCGGATCGGGTGCACCCTATGATTCAGCACCAGGGCAGTGGCCTGGCCATGACATGGACCACTATGACTATGTGGCCGATGAATATGTGATTACAGGCAATGCCGATGGCGAACCCTACAAGACCCGCCTGGTGATTCGCCGCCCGGCTGATATGAGTCGCTTCAGCGGCCTGGCTATTGTTGAACCCATGCATCCGGCGGGTTTTGCCCACGGTTTTGAACACAACAGCGTTTACATCATGGACGCTGGTCATATTGCCGTGGAAGTCACTACCATGGGACTGGAACTGGCCAAGGCGGCCAATGCCACCCGCTATGCTGATCATACATTCAGCAACAACCAGGTCAGTGAAGTGTTGGCCCAGGTCGGCGCGCTGATCCAGGGAAGCACCAGCCCCATCGCCAACCGGGGTCTGCGCAAGGTGGTGTTGTTCGGCACCTCCGCCACATCGTATATGTTGACCCAGTACCTGGCCCAGGCCCATGGGCTTTTCAAACTGGCCAATGGCGACGATATCTTTGATGGCTTTCTACCAACCTCCAATGGCACCACCATCAAACCGGTCAACGTACCGATGATTCAGATGCCTACCCAGCATGAATACATGAATGTGGCCACTGCGGTGCAGGATAGTGATGAACCTGGCAACCAGATACGAGTTTTTGAAGTTGCTGGTATCGGGCATCTCATGGCCAGGCATAATGTCCGCATTACACCCGGCCTGTGTGAAAATACGCCCACAAAGTATCCCCTGGAACCCGGTTTCTCCCTCGCCCTGCACCACCTGCTGCAATGGGTGGACAAGGGCATTGCTCCACCACGGGCTGATCGCATTCTGATTGACCGCAACACCACCAACGATGGCTCCCTGATGGTGCTGGATGAACACGGCAATCCCGTGGGTGGTATTCGCAACCCATACGTGGATGTTCCGGTTGCCCAGTATATTGCCGGCAACACCCTGGCTGCCGGGCAGGATAGCAATCTGGCCGCTGTGTGCCGCTTGTCTGTCTATGAAATACCCTTTACCAAAACCAAGCTACGTCAGCTGTATGGCAGCAAGGCCAACTACCTGAAGCAGGTGGATGAGAACCTGAGCAAGCTTGAGGCTGAAGGCTGGTCACTGCCGGTATATCACGACCTGATCATGGCGGATGCACAGGCCGTCGAGTTTTAAACCCTGAATTTGCGCTACACCCTTTGTTCAACCAACACTGAAAACCACAAGAAATCTGTTATGACTAAATCCGGCATTACCCTTTCTGCAATCACCGCAGCACTCTTCATATCTCAGGTACAAGCCCAATCCGGCGGTTCGGAATGGCTGAGCTACAACAATGATCTTACCGGTCAGCGTTTTTCATCGCTTGGCCAGATCAACCGTGACAATGTCACCAGCTTGGGTGAGGTATGCAGAATCCAGATTGATGGTCCAACAGCATTTCACTCGGGCCTGATCGTCGATGACGGGGTTATTTATGCAACCACCGGTCGTCAGACAGTCGCCCTGGATGCCCTGACCTGCGATGTCCACTGGCAATATGATTACCAGCCAGAAGAAGCCAACTGCGGCGGCACCAACCGTGGTGTAGCCCTGCATAACGGCAGAGTCTTTCGCGGTACCTGCGACGGGCGCCTGATTGCACTGGATGCGATGAATGGAGAGTTGCTCTGGAAAAACCAGATAGCGGTACCGGCATTGGGTGAGGCAACATCGGCTGCACCACTGGCCTGGGGAAACCGGATATATATGGGCATTGCTGGCAGTGACCTTGGCGCCCGCGGCAGGGTGCTGGCCTTTGATGCCACTACCGGCGAGGAAATCTGGCGATTCAATACCATTCCCATGGGTGATGAGACCGGTGCCGAAACCTGGGAGCGGCCCGAAACGGCCAAAACCGGCGGCGGAGGTGTGTGGGGTGCCATGTCCCTGGATGTATCAACCGGGGAACTGTTCGTTTCGGTCGGCAATCCGTGGCCAGACATTGATATGGGCTACCGCCCGGGTGACAACCTGTTTACCAATTCCGTGGTTGTCCTTGATGCCGCCTCAGGTGAACTGAAATGGTGGCACCAGGTATCCCCCTCAGACTGGCTGGACTACGACCTTACAGCTGCCGCCAATCTTTACCGCATTGGCAACAGGGATTACATGGCCATTGGTGGCAAGGATGGTTATATCTCCGTGGTGGATCGCGATACCCACAACCTGGTGTTTCGTACTCCGGTCACCACCATACAGACAGCTCCTGAACGGCCCTCTCGTGAAGCGGTGCGTGTGTGTCCTGGTCTGGCCGGTGGTGTGGAATGGAACGGACCGGCACTGGACCGCCTGAACAACACCCTTGTCGTGGGCGCTGTCGATATCTGCTTCATGATGATGCTGGGTGATTATGAACACGTGCCTGGCAGGGTCGATTTCCCGGAAGGCATGGCTCCGGTGGGCGAAGCCTCCGGCTGGATCACCTCCATGAGCGCTGAAACTGGTGAGATCCTGTGGCAGCATCATATGGGCAGACCCATGGTTGCCGGTGTTACACCAACCGCCGGAGAAATCACCTTTGCAGGCGACCTGGGCGGCAACTTTTATGCTTTTGACAGTGCCAATGGTGACATCCTGTTCCAGAAAGACATGGGGGGTGCCATGGCTGGCGGTGTCGTGACCTACGAAATCGCTGGCAAACAGTACGTAGCTCTTGCGGCAGGTAATATCAGCCGCAATGCCTTTGGCGATGTAGGCTTTCCTTCGGTAGTCATCATGACACTGGATCCGTCGGCTCCTGCCAGATCCCTGAATCTGACCACATCAGAAGGCCAGGATGCCAGACGCCTGTACAGTCAGGTATGTTCATCCTGCCATGGTGTGGACGGCAACTTTATCGCTGACCACCGCCTCAGCGACATCGCTGCGCGCATGACCCTGGACGAAGTCACGGAAAAAATCAGGAATCCGGCAAACCCCATGCCAGCACTTTATCCAACAGTGATAGATGATGAAACTCTGGACGCTATTGCCAGGCTGGTTTACAACGGCCTGCCCTGAAGGGGCATGAAAGGAAGGAAGATGTGAAAGAAGGGAAAGCTGGGCCGGTCGCTACTGCGTCCGGCCCAACCAGGACTTACTCGGCAGCTGGCGCCGTTGCAGCATTCGCGGCGTCACCAAGCTGGCGATTTTTCATCCTCAACAACTTGTCCAGACTGTCCAGAGACATCAGGTGGGCATAGATAACTTCAAGAGCCCCACCCTTACGCAGTTCCAGAAATTTGTCATCAGGCAGATTAACCAGTTTTTCCCGATCGACAACAAAGAAACCGCTTACATCGTGATCCTTGCCTGTCTGTGAATTCTTGATGGACAGTGTCTGCGGAACCAGAAGCTCCATGTCATTCAGCATCTTGGCAAACTGACGTGTCAGAGCTTCCTGCTGGTATACACGAACCAGAAATTCCTTGGTCTCTTTCATCCAGTCTGTTTCAGTACCATCATCGTTGAAAATGAGATCGCCTTCAGTGTCATTAATGTTATCGGCATCTTCATAAATGCCAATGAACAAGCGGTCATCATTCTCGGGATCCGGAGCGACAGCAAACGGATAGCAGCGCACTGAAGCAGGATAATAACCACCTACCCAGCGACCGTCTTCGATGAACAGGTTTTCACCTACTTCCATACCCCACATTCCGGCTGCAAAGTAGTTATCGCTATCAGGTTCCTTCACAAATATGATCGGGTAATCAGCTCCAGCCTTGGTGAACTCTGTGGTGTAAACCTTGGCGAAGTGATTCTTTTCTATATGTCTGGCATTCGTTGTCGCCTTGATGCGCTTGCCTTTATGCGCCTGGCTAGTCAGGGATACCGGTCCCTGTGCAGCTGGTGTGTCAGCCATGTGGTATATCTCCCGTTATCTGGGTAATTCCAGTCAATACAAACAAAGCGCGCAGTATAACAAACACACTGGCCTTTTTTGCACGTAAATCTGCATTTCCTGTTAGAGAAATAACAGTCATGATCAAGTCTTGTTTACACGCCAAGCAGTCTGCAGAGCGCGAAAACACTGGGGTTTTGCCTGTTTCAACCTGAATGAGCGAAAATCCGGGCAAAGAAAAAGCCGGCCCCTTGCGGGAGCCGGCTTTAACCAATCTCTACTACTTAATCCGATCGGATATTACTTCTTTTTGGCCTTGGCTGCCTTTTTCTTAGCAGGCGCCTTTTTAGCTACTGCTTTTTTCTTGGCCGGAGCCTTTTTGGCAGCAGCTTTTTTCTTGGCAGGGGCCTTTTTGGCTACAGCTTTTTTCTTCGCTGGGGCCTTTTTCTTGGCGGCTGCTTTTTTCTTCGCTGGCGCTTTCTTCACTGCAGCTTTTTTGGCGGCGGCTTTTTTGACCGCTTTCTTTTTAGCTGCGGCTTTCTTTTTGGCCGGCGCTTTTTTAGCAGCTGCTTTCTTTTTGGCTGGTGCCTTTTTAGCGGCTACTTTCTTTTTGGCTACTACTTTCTTTTTAGCTACTACTTTTTTAGCTACTGCCTTTTTCTTGGCAGGTGCTTTTTTAGCGGCAGCTTTTTTCTTGGCTGGGGCTTTCTTGGCAGAAGGTTTTTTCATGAAGTTTCTCCTATTTACATCATCACCGGTGATGTCTTGCGCATCATAAGTCAATTTGCAGAAAAAACATAGTTTAGAGAAAAATTTTTTCCCCGTAATTTCAAAGGCGAAAACATGATATCGACCGTTTGAATCTATACATTCAGACTATCTTTTTACGAACGCACGACACCAACGCATAACAACACGTTTCCACCACACAATCAGTCCTGTAACAAACAACACTGAAGGCAACACACTGGCCACGATCCACGCCCATCTTGCCATCGCATACTGTCCACCAGGTCGTGCAAAATGAATATCCCTGAACAAGCCAAGCACACCACCACGTGGCCTGAACTCAACAGCCTCATCACTGAAATACCCTATAATTACCGACATTTCACGTGGAAAGCCCAGCTGAAAACCTGACACACCCCAGGCAAGCATTAACAGCAATCCCCAGAAACCGAAGAAACTATGCAACTGCCAAAGCAACGATCTGGAACTGCCTGGCAAAATAACCAGACCTTCCCACCATCGTCTTCTACCCTGCCACCAGATCAATAATCCCGACACGCTCATCAACACAAAAAATGCGCCACCGACACCATTTACCTTTCTGCCAACTTCCCTGCCAAGCAGCAACTCATCATGAACATCAGCAACCCATTCCACTGCAACAATCATCCATGGTCGTGCCGGACCCATATCTTCACCGGTGTATTGATTGAAGTAGTGAGGAATATATTCACCCTCTTTCTCGAGCACGATGTATGTCGCCTTGTCTTCTTCCATGGAATACATGGTGAATCCCAACTCGTACCCGGCATAAACATCGATCATGCGTTCACGCTGTTCATCATCACTTAATGCTTCAACGCCTGCTGGAGGATCGATGTTTTTGGGCTCAAACCAGCTGTAAAACGGCGATTTAAGCAGAAGAGCAGTACCACTGAGCGAAATAACCATGGCATAAAGCCCGAAAGCAATACCAAGCCATAAATGGATCTGGAACAGGATGCGACGAAACAGCGTGGTCTGCGGCGCCTGGAACCAGCGTCGAATTGGATTCATGATGAAATGCTCCCCTCTCAAAAGTCATTTCAATGAACGATAATAAAGTCTCTAGTGCCCCGGAGTAAATCGCGATAACCTGAAGGGCAGACAAACAAAACAAGGGAGATGGGAAAATGAAAACACCTGTGCAACCTAACCGCCGCCAGTTTCTCTCATCAGTCGCCATACTGGGTGCCGGTAGCCTTGGCAGCTCTTTGGCATCAGCAGCAGGCAATACAGCCATCTACGCCGTTGATCCGCCAGAGATCACCACCATGACGATTGCAGGACATAGTGAACGATTCCCTGTTCGCCGCGTCTTCTGCCTGGGGCGCAACTATCGCGCGCATGCCATCGAATCCGGCGACGATCCGGACCAGAACCCGCCATTTTTCTTTATCAAACCCCGCGATGCCGTTGTGGATGCCAGCCTCGGTCATCCTTATCCGCAAATGACCAAAGCCCTGCGATATGAGGGCGAGATGGTAGTGGCACTGAAAAGCGGTGGCAGCAATATTCCGGTTTCTGAAGCGCTGGATCATGTGTTTGCCTATGGTATAGGCCTGGATATGACCCGTGAGGACCTGCAGCACATCGCCCAGGACCTTTCACGTCCCTGGGCTATCAGCAAATCATTTGATAACTCGGCACCCTGTGGTCCCCTATATACGGTTGCAGATAATGGCCACCGTCTAGAAGGACGTATCTGGCTGAGCGTGAACGGCACGATAAAGCAGGATTCCGATTTATCCCTGATGCGCTGGTCAGTACCGGAAGCCATCAACATTCTCTCGCAGTATTACGAACTCGCGGCGGGCGACATCATCATGTCAGGCACACCCGAGGGCGTGGACCTGGTCAACAAGGGGGATGTGATTCGTTGTGGCGTGGAGGGATTGGGAGAAATTGAAGTAAAAATTACCTGATTTCAGGCGGCAATTTCGACATAGCTGGAGCGACTGCTGGGTACTGGAATGTCCAGCCCTTCATCCTTTAGCCCTTCTATATGAAAAAGGATTGCTTCCCTTATATTGTTTTCAGTTTCTTCAGGCGTTGAACCCGTAGATACACATCCTGGCAAATCAGGGGAATAGGCAGAAAATCCAGTATCAGATTTTTCAATGATTATCAGGTATTTCATGTTTTCAACCCTGCCTGTTTCAAGATGCTATTTAGTGTCCCCGGCGCAAGATCGTCTCCAGACTTTCCAGATACAGTAACCAGACCACTTTTTGTATAGTGCCTGAATTGACGATGACTACCCCTCGTTCTTTTCAGAAACCAGCCGTCCTGCTCAATCATATTGATAACATCCCTGACTTTCAATTTACAACAATCCTGGTATTTGACGAGTTCTTGCTCCTGGTTATCAATATAGTTCTAATATCCGTTCTTTCCACCGCAACCAGACTGGTAATTTCAGGCTATGTTAAAAGCTTATTCACTCCTGGATCTCGCCCCTGTTGTAGAAGGCGGCTCCGCCCGTGATGCCCTGGTCAATTCCCGCGACTTGGCCCAGCATGCCGAACGTTTTGGTTATCAACGGTTCTGGATGGCCGAACACCATAACAGTGCCGGCATTGCCAGTGCGGCAACCTCTGTTGCCCTGGGTTTTGTGGCTGAAGGGACACAAAGTATTCGTGTTGGCGCAGCCGGCGTCATGTTGCCGAATCATTCACCACTGATCATTGCGGAACACTACGGCACGCTGGCATCACTCTATCCTGATCGTATTGATCTGGGCCTGGGCCGCGCACCAGGAACAGATGGAAAAACCGCCTATGCCATACGTCGCGACAATTTCCGAGCCGATGAATCCTTTCCTCAGGATGTGCAGATCCTTCAGCATTACTTCGATGAGGGCTACAACGGCATCAAGGCATATCCAGGCAATGGCATGCATGTGCCTTTATGGATTCTTGGCTCCAGCTTGTTCGGTGCACAATTAGCCGCAGCGCTTGGCCTGCCCTACCTGTTTGCGTCGCACTTTGCTCCAGATGCACTCGACCAGGCCCTGGCGGTATACCGGGAACAGTTCAAGCCTTCAGCCCAACTTGAAGAGCCTTACTGCGGTGCAGCCATGAACATCTTTGCGGCCGACAGTGATGAGGAAGGCCGGGCCTTGATGCGCGGCGTGATGCAGGGCTTCATTTTTTTGAGGCGCGGTCAACCCGGCCCACTGAAGCCGCCTGTGGATGACCTCAACGAGATTGCCTCGCCCCAGGAAATCATGAATGCCGAACACACCATGTGCGAATCGGCCGTTGGTACCAAAGCCACGGCACAGGCCTTTATCGAACGTTTCCTGGAACGAACCCGGGCCGATGAACTGGTGCTGACCTGCCACTGCTACGACCACGAGGCCCGTATCAAGAGTTTTGGTATCGGGGCAGAAATACTGAACAGCATGCTTTAACCTTTTACTCTGCTACTGATTCCGATTATCTTTTGCCCCTGCAAACAAGAACCACTACAGGGGCGCTACCATGAAACTCACGACTTCCTTCCTGCTGATGACCGGCCTGCTGGCATTCCAGGCCATCCCGGCCAATGCCCAGCCCGGCGCTTTTCGTCCACCGCTGCTGGATTGTGGTCGCGATGGCGATGTGGAGATGATCTGCGGCACGCGCGCACCGGAAGATTTCGAGGTCACACCCGACGGCCGTTACCTGATTGTGGCCAAGTTTGGCCAGGGCGATGATCACCCGATTGACCTGTTCGACCTGCGTACGCAGCAATTCAGCCCGTTGCCCATCACTTCCGCACCACAGAGCGGCTGGGGTGATGCTGCCTGTACCGAGACCATAGGTGATGAGGTCAATCCCCACGGTCTGTCCCTGACCCAGCGTACAGGAGGCGCCTGGCAGCTCTATGTGGTGAACCACAATGTGCGCGAATCCATGGAAATGTATGAGTTGGTGAAGGATGGCAACAGCTGGAGCCTGTCCTGGCACGGCTGTGTGTTTGCCGACCAGCCCTACAATGATGTCTCTGCGCTTGCCAACGGCAGTTTTGTCGCCACCCGCCCCACTGCATTGATGGCAGAGGGCGATGGCAACATTTTCACCGGCAAGGATACAGGCAACGTGGCCCGCTGGACCGCTGCCGATGGCGAACAAGTGCTGCCGGATACCGAGATAGGTTACCCCAACGGCGTTCTGGTCTCTGAAGACGGCCGCTACGCCTACATCAGCGGCTGGACCACCAGTGACTTTCATAAATACGACCTAGAAGCACAAAGAGAAGTGGGCCGTGTTGACCTGGGCTACATGCCAGACAACCTCACCTGGACCCCGGATGGTCATCTTATGGCTGCGGGTGTGAAAGGCGTGGGCGGCAACTGCCCCGCCAACAGCAATGACCCCTGCCTGCAGGGCTTCCAGGTGGTAGTAGTACATCCCGACACGCTTGCCATCACCCGCGTGTTCGACAACAAGGGCCGCGCCCTGATCAATGGCGTATCCGTAGCCATCGAAACCGGCGGTAACGTGTACGTAGGCGCCTTCCAGGAAGACCGGATGGTCAAATTTTCCCGCTAAATAAATTGGGGTCAGATCACTATTTTTATATAAAGATGATCTGACCCCATTTTTTTTATCCAGTTTTATACCAAGTCTGATGACATCTGCCTCCTTTTCCTCCCTCCCCCTGCCTCAGGACTTCCTCGTCAACCTGGAATCCCTTGGTTATCTTGAAATGACACCCATCCAGGCCCAGAGCCTGCCGGAGGTACTGGCCGGCAAGGATGTCAAAGCCCAGGCCAAAACCGGCAGTGGCAAAACTGCTGCGTTCGGCATCGGGTTGCTGTTAAAAATTGACCCCGCCAGATTTGTTACCCAGGCGCTGGTGTTGTGCCCCACTCGTGAACTGGCCGATCAGGTCAGCAAGGAACTGCGGCGCCTGGCCCGTCCTGTCACCAACACCAAGATCATGACACTCTGTGGCGGCACCCCCATCGGCCCGCAGTTTGCCTCACTGGAGCATCCACCACATATCGTGGTGGGTACGCCGGGACGCGTACTCAAGCACCTGCGCAAGGAAACCCTTAAGCTGGATAAAACCACCATGCTGGTTCTGGACGAAGCTGATCGCATGCTGGACATGGGTTTTCAGGACGACATCCAGGCCATTATCACGGACATCCCTTCACAGAGGCAGACACTGCTGTTTTCCGCTACCTATCCCGAGGCGATTGAACAGATCAGTCAGCAGATCCAGCGCAATCCCCTGACTGTCACGGTGGAAAGCCTGCATGACAATACCGTCATTCAGCAGACCTTTTATGAAGTCAATAAAGGGGACAAGACTCGTGCCCTGATTGCACTGCTTATTCAAGAACAACCGGAATCCTGCGTGGTGTTCTGCCAGCGCAAAGACCAGTGCCAGAGCCTGGCGGATGACCTGAAACAATGCGGTTTTCATGCACTCGCGTTACATGGCGACCTGGAACAACGGGATCGTGACCTGACCCTGGTGCGTTTTGCCAACAAGAGTGCGTCAGTGCTGATTGCCACGGATGTTGCCGCACGCGGGCTGGATATCAAGGACCTGGGCATGGTAGTCAATTATGAACTGCCACCGGATCCGGAAATCTATGTGCACCGTATTGGTCGTACCGGTCGCGCCGGGAAGGAAGGTCTGGCAGTTAGCTTATTTCACGCCTCTGAAGCGCCCAAGGTGAACGCCATTGAACGCTACCTGAAGCAAGCGACTGTCCTCGGAGACCTTCCGGATACAGAAAACCATGATGATATTCGTCACCCCCCGATGGTGACCTTATCCATCGACAGCGGCCGCAAGAACAAACTTCGCCCCGGCGACATTCTTGGAGCGCTGACAGCAGGACAAGTGCTCAGTGGTGACCAGATTGGCAGGATCGATATCTTCGACTTTGTCGCCTACGTTGCCGTGCAGCGGGATATTGCCGGTAAAGCGCTGAAGCTGATGTCAGAGGGAAAAATCAAGGGACGCCGGATCAGGGTCCGGCGCATTTAAGGACGCGTTTCCGCTAAAAACGCACGACATGGGGCACCAGGACCAGTGCCACACCAATGCCCACAAGCGCCCAGGTACCTGATACGGCTATGGGATAAAGCATCAGGGCAAGACCCGTATAGCGGAAGGCAGGATTGGTGATTTTCTTGCCATACATGAAATAGCCCAGCCCGATCGAGCTGAACAGCACACCCCACATCATCTGGCCTGAAGTCATGACTGGTTCCTCTGGAAAAATTGGGGTCAGATCATCTTTATTTAAAAATAGTGATCTGACCCCAATTTTCCAATGTTTTATTCTGCTGGCATGATCCTCAGGACACCACCGTCAGTTTCTTCCAGCACAACGTACAGATAACCATCAGGCCCCTGTTTCACATCACGGATACGCTTGTGCAGGGTGGTGAGCAAGCTTTCGCGGCGCAATTCTTCCATGTTGCCGTTGAACAAAATGCGTTCCAGATGGCCGGTGCCATTAACCTCGCCCTCGCGCATGGAGCCCACGAACAGATCGCCTTTCCATTTGGACAGTTTGTCACCGGTGTAGAAGGTCATACCCGACACGGCCACCGCAGGCATCCAGTACACTTCGGGTTCCACATAATTGGCATGACTGGGATGCCCGCCATGCCAGGGACCATTGTAATCCCGACCAAGACTGACGCTCGGCCAGCCGTAGTCTGCGCCGGCCCGGATAATGTTGATCTCGTCGCCACCGTTGGGCCCGTTTTCACTTTCCCACAACTCACCGGTTTCCGGATGCAGCGTCATGCCAAGCGAATAGCGATGCCCATAGGACCAGATTTCCGGCCGGGCATTCCGGGTGTTCACAAAGGGGTTGCCGTCAGGAATGCTGCCATCATCATTCAGGCGCAGGATCTTTCCGCCCAGTGACGCCAGATTCTGGGAATCCCGATCCGGGGTGGACATATACAGCTTGCCGTCAGCCCCAAACAGGATGTTGCCTGCGCCCAGCAGATCCTTGGTATCGAAGATCATGTCAAAATCCTCAAGTCGGTTGCCCTCCAGGCGACCCCGACCCACCGTCAGCACACCCGGCAGGTTTTCTTCGGGACGGGTGTACATCAGATACACCTGTTTATTGCGACTGAAATCCGGATGCAGGGCAATCCCCATGTAGCCATGAATCGTGCCGATACCGCCGCCCACACCAAAGCTGACAGAAGCGGGGCCACCGGTGATTTCACTTACCTTGTCATTCTCAAGATGTAGCAATTTGCCAGGACGGGTCACCACCAGCATGCTGCCATCAGGCAAAAAGGTCATCGCCATGGGATTATCCAGGTGAGCCACCAGCTCCACGTGGATATTCATTGCCTCACCGGTACGGAAATCCCAGGGGCCTTCACCCAGCGGCAGGTTTTCCAGGCCGGTTGGTGCTACCGGAAAACCGTTACTGAATGCGGCATTGGCGTTCTGGGAAAAAGCGTAATTGGAAAGGGCTGGCAACAGGCATGTCACAGCCAGGACGAGGGTTTTACATTTATTCATGGTGATTCCTGCGTAGTACGTTTAGATACCCCGGGTTGGGCATCAGGACAGGGGCACAAGATGCGACGCATCGCAGGATTTGTCAATCTGCCCGCCCCAACGGGAGGGATAGGAAAGACGGATACAAGGATTCTGATGTGGTTTATGGAATAACGCAGGAAGCTTTGCCGTCCCTGGCAATGATGCCTGCTTACCGGAAAGCATCGACTTCGCACTGTCCCTGTCTTCACAACATAGCTCCTGTTTCCTGAATCCGCCAACCTGATCCATCCTTACCGCTTGGATTACCGGAAAGCCATGCTATGCTCAGTTTCCTGTCATTCCCCATGACGACCAGATCAGGAGACACTCATGACCACCCTGCTTCGCACAGTTCTTGCTGTAACCCTGTCATTAATCGCAGGCACGCTGTTCGCCCAGTCCCTGCCCGCGGACATCAATCCTGCCTCCGGTGCCCGCCTGCCTTACGTAAAGCGCTCCGATGTGAGCCAGGATGAG
>CAZBBS010000032.1:28320-29479 GCA_964490145.1 uncultured Enterobacteriaceae bacterium | reverse complement strand
TTTTTAAAAAGAAGTAACGCCCGCCCGGCAGGGCAAAACCTGCGCCGGCAGGCGAGAACACTCCGTCAGGAGAAAAAAAGAAAACCCTATTTCTCTAACGTTTTCCGCAAAGCTGCCATACGTTTCTTGTTTTCTTCGGAGGAAAGCACTTTCGAGGCATCAGACGCCAACGCCTGCGGAATCTCAAAAGTCAGCTCCTCACCATTCAACGCCCGCTGACAAAGCGCCCGGTAGTGCTGCTCAAAGTAGGGGAAAACCTGGTTTTCCGTTTTGTTGGCCAGGTCAAACCAGCCTGTCTGTTTACCAGCCAGGTAGACTGCCGGATGGGTCCATGGGAACTCCGCCTTGGGATTGGGTGCATTGCAGGCTTCCACATAGGCATCGTGGGATGACGGCAGGCCATAGTGGGTCAATGCTTCCTCGCAGGCCTGGACGACCGAAGCGATGCTTGGCAGGAACTCCCGGGTTTTTACCACCTGCCTGACAGCGGTCAAAATAATCTCAGGCGAGAACGGAGAAAGACATTCCAGCCAGTAGCGTTTGGCTACGCCAACGCTGCCTTCCTGGCCATAGGCCTTGTGATACTGGTTGTGATACGCCAGCTCCAGTTCAGCAAACACCTGATTGATGACATCCACATGATCATGACCGGCCGGTGCTGCAGCAGCCTTATGCGCAGGACGCGACTCGCCGGCTGTCTGCCGGGTAATGGAGGGTATCAGAGAATCGGCTTTTTTCATGGACGGTGTAACCTGTTCCGGAATGGGCAGACTATCAATAACCAGATGAGTTTACTACGATAAGGACTTCACATCAGGGGCGGGAATACTATGAAAACTATGCAGGCACTGCAATGGAAAAACCAGCAGCTTCAGGTCAATGAAGTGCCCGTTCCTGTGCCTGCACCGGGCGAAGCGCTGATCCGGGTCATCAAAGCCGGGATCTGCAACACCGACCTTGAGATCATTCGCGGCTATTATCCTTTCAGCGGCACGCTGGGGCACGAATTCGTGGGTGAAGTGGTGGAAGCCCCTGATAACAAGTTTGTCGGCAAACGCGTGGTGTCGGACATCAATGCCAGCTGCCATCAGTGCCGATTATGTCTTGCAGGCCATCCTCATCACTGCCTGAATCGATCTGCACTCGGCATAAAGGCGCG
>CAZBBS010000032.1:13925-28220 GCA_964490145.1 uncultured Enterobacteriaceae bacterium | reverse complement strand
AGGTTTTGCCGATGCCATGGCCCTGACATCGCCGCGTGGAACACTGGTCCTCAAGTCCACCTACAAGGCACCTCTTGAGTTCAACCCATCGCCCCTGGTCGTCAATGAAATCACACTGATCGGTTCACGCTGCGGGCCAATGGACAAGGCGGTCGACGTGATGGCATCGCAAGCCCTGGACCCGGCCCGACTGATCCAGGCGGAATACCCGCTAAACCAGGGTGTCGAGGCCATTGAACGGGCCAGCTCACCTGGAACGCTGAAAGTTTTACTGGCTATGAGTTAAGCGGTGACACCTGATTGGCCAGCCCAACGGTTCTGTCAGGCTGGCAACAGGATCAGTTGCGGGGCATATCGGTTTTTCGGGATTTTCCCGGCTTGAGGTCAAACTTGTTTCCGGGACGACTCTGTTCAACCTTGCTGACAGACTTGATTGTGCCGTAATTGATGACGTTGTTGCGGCCGGCACGCTTGCATTCGTAAAGGGCCTCATCGGCCAGATCCAGAAGATCATAGACGTTATTGACCTCATCCGGATAGGTCGCGATACCGATACTGACCGTGGAGCTGATGGCTTTCCCGTCAACATCAAATGAGGTGTTTTCCACGGCGCTGCGCAGGCGCTCACCGGTTTTCAGGGCACGCTGGGCCGGTAGTTGAGGCAGGAGCGCCACGAATTCATCACCGCCGAACCGACAAATGATGTCCGAAGTGCGCAGACAGTCCTCGATGGTGTTGGCCATGGAAATAATCAGCTTGTCGCCAGCCTTGTGACCGTGCTTGTCATTCACTTCCTTGAGGTTGTCAGCATCGATCATAATGACAGACAGGGGCTGGTTGTATTTCAGGGCCACTTCAGCAGCCTTGTTGAACATTGGAATGAATGAGCGCTTGTTCAGCAGGTTGGTCATCTCATCGGTTTCTGACAGCGCCTTGAACATCATTTTGCCGTAGTGAACATCCGAGGCCAGCATGGTGGTGATATAGGCCACCAGCACAAAAGGCGAGAAATAGATCATCAGCTGACTGAAACTGGCGATATCCGTTTCCATGCCATTCTTGAATGCCAGGAACACGTAAAAAGCAAAGATAAGAATAATTTCCAGCGTCGTCGTTATCTTGTCCAGTGCAATGGCACTGGAAATGATGACCAACAGGTAAAGGTTCAGCAGCGGGCTGTTTACATTGCCGGTGTTCCACAGGACCCACGTGATAAAGACAATCATCACCCAGGTTTCAATAGCCAGTTTCCAGGAGTATTGCGGGGTATCCAGGTTGACGTAGTTGAAACCGAGAACGAATACCGCATAAAGCAGCATGGACACGGTCATCAGGAACGGGTGCAGGATCACTGTACCTGGCACTACGTAGTAGAGGATAACAAGGATGAGCAGCAGGAATTCGATTTCAGTGAGACTACGAGAAAATCCTTTTAACTCGATCTGCTCAATATTCCAGTCAAGGGATGAATCCCTCTCATGCCTTTTCATCAAGACTCCTTTAATTATCTATACTGATAATTCTTGGTGTAACGGCGGTTTTACTTCAAATTCCGATTTTGCCGGAATGTCTTGAAACACTTTTCCCGCGCCAAATGGCGGGTGTACATTCTTGCCAAAATACTATTAAAGTCGCTCTTATGCCATGATTTTATTTAATAATTTTATTTTCTGACACAACCTGTTTCACAATATCAGCACGTTCGGTAAAAAATATTTCAAGCCGCAGAAACAGGTCCAGGCCGACCTGGTTCCACCCATGCGAACCGGTTCAAACTGTCACTACAAATCATCCGGGTTTACAGATAGGCCTTGAGATGCCTGGATACCCGCTTTTCCTGGAGCGCTTTCCTGTAACGTTCCAGATCATCATCGAAACAGGGTCTTAGCAGATTCACCTCATCTTTCTCCAGAGCAGCCACAAGCAGGCCATTTTCAAACAGCAGACGATTTTTGGTCAGGCTCGGGATTTTTCTGCCGGGCAGAATAACACCGACAAGATTCAGGGGATCGGCGGCACTGATGACCACACGGCTTACAGTATCTTCAGGCTGATCCTGGATGTCCCGGGCCAGATTTCTCAGGGACTTCACCGTTTCCGGCAGGGCAAACTGCTCCCCGCCAATGCCGGCAATAAACCGCCCACCCCGCAGCTTGCCCTGCAGCTCCATACGTCGCATCTTCAACAGCAACTGCCGCCAGGGTGGCGACCGGGTTTCTTTCTCAAGGATTTTCCGGCTCACCACGCCCCAACGGTCAAGATATATACCGACCAGCTTCTCCAGCTTGGCATCATCCAGCTCCGAAGTCTCATCATCCCCTTCACCTGCGTGATGAGCCAGTGTCCAGCGGCCGGCATTTTCGATGTCATACATCATGGGACGCCTTCGGCCATGCCGGTCCTTGCGCTGTTTCTTTTGCGCCGGAACCAGCAATGCCCGGATACCCGAGAAACTGTCACTGGTCACCAGGCCATGACTGACCAGTTCGGCCAGGGCATCTTCCACCCGGGTCCTGAGCAGTCCGCTGCCGGCAACCAGGTCACTGAAAAAGCTGGCTCCCCGGGTCGCCAGGATGTCCATAACCACACGCCCATCACTGCCGGGGGACTGCCCCTCCAAACCGCCGGCGAGTGACTGCCAAAGCGCCAGATTTTCGCGCTGAATGATATTGATGGGGGTCGTTTTTACCGGCCCGGCCTTGCGACTGGCCTCCATCCCATCCCGCCCTGCCCTGGACGCACTCCCTGACAGGTATTTACCCCAGGTAACCCTTCCACTGAGACACAACAGGTCAAGCAAGCCAGGTTCATATCCTGGCAACCGACCCGGCAGTATTTCACTCTCCCAGGCTGCTGCCGGCGCACTGATGCCATCCAGTGTTTGCAGGATACGCTGCAACGCTTCCTGTCCGACCGGTGTGAACGCTGCCGGTTGGTCAGATACCTCACGGATGTCATGCAGGCGGAATAGAAACTGCATGTACGTCTGCAGGGAAACAGGTTTGATGCTCTCGCGATGGGCATCTATGGTGTATCGGTGAATGCGCTGCAGCAAACGGCGCTCACACCACTCTTCACCGGATTCAGCTGCACCTGGTACCAAAGGCGAATAATGACCCCGAAAGGCAAAGCCTTCGGTCTCCAGTCTGCCCAGGGCGAAATCGATGTCACTCCCGGGAAATCCCAGGTCTGCGGCAAGCCTGGCTGATGTTACCGGACCAAGGCATTCGAGCCGGCCGCGAATCAGTTCTACCAGGACCGCTTCAGGTGAATCAGGCACCTGGGATGAAAGCTTTTCAGCCACTTCCAGATCAGGCGCAAACATAAAATCCGCAGACAGCTGCCGGAACCAGGCAATCCGCTCGGCAGCAATCCACAGACGAGTGTCACCGCGGGTGGCCAGGGTCACCCGATTCTCCTGCAGCAGGGGTTCAAGGTAGACACGGTAATTTTCCCCTTCTATGCCTTCCGTGATTTCAAGGTCCGTCATGCACCCCATGACGAGCAGGGCATCATGCAATTCATCGGCAGAGCGGATCCAGGGCCAGGCCTCTTCCCGGACCCGCTCTATCGCGGCCAGGTCAAGACTGCTGAAGTCCTCCGTCTCAGCCGGGTCCAGCCAGCTGCGGTTGCGGATGGCGTTGGTCCGCCTTTCCTCAAACGGGGCATCATCCAGGAATGCATAGGGCCTGGCATTGATAATTTCCTGGGCAAAAGGTGATGGCTCCCGTAAATCCCTGGCCACCAGTTCCAGGCGATCGCCGGCCATGGCATCAAGCAGCTCAATCAGCTCATCAATATCCATCGCTTCGGTTAAACAGTCATGGATGGTTTGCTGCACCAGGGGATGGTCAGGAATCTCCCGGTTGCCGGTAATATTTTCCAGGCAGGCCAGTTGATCAGGAAACACCTGGGCCACCAGGTCTTCTGCCTGCATACGCTGGAACTGTGGCGGCACGCGCTGCCCGTTCCGGTTACGCTGGATGGCCAGTGCCCGGGTGGCATTCCAGCGCCAGCGGGCCTCAAACATCGGTGCATCCAGCAAGGCCTGGACCAAGACGTCCCGTACGGTAGCCGCCTTGAGAAACTGGAACACATCCGCCACCGCAAAACTGTGTACTGGCCCCAGTGAAATCACGATGCTGTCTTCATTGGCCGCAGCCTGTAATTCAAAATTGAAGCTGCGGCAGAATCGCTTGCGCAGCGCCAGCCCCCAGGCCCGGTTCATGCGGCTGCCAAACGGCGAATGAATGACCAGATGCATGTCACCCACTTCATCAAAAAAGCGTTCCATGACAATGCAGTCCCGGCTCGGCATGACCCCCAGTGCATCACTGCCGGTTTTCAGGTACTGCACCAGTTGTTCGGCTGCCGAAAAATTCAGGCCAAGCCTGTCAGTCAGGTAAGCGGCCGCAGTGTCTGGCGAATCATCAAGTGCTTCCCGGATGATTTGCCGCAACCGGGAAACCGATTCGGACAACTCACGGGTGCGCCCGGGTCCTTCCCCAAACCAGAACGGTATGGTTGGCGCCTGACCCTGGGCATCAGCCACCCGGATTTTCAGGCCGTCGACCCTGAGCATGCGCCAGCTGTGATTTCCAAGCGTAAAGACATCGCCCGGTAATGACTCCAGGGCAAAATCCTCATTGAGCGATCCGACCACCACGTCCTCGGGATCCAGTACCACCTGATATTCAAACATGTCAGGGATGGCACCCCCGTTGGTCAGCGCTGTCAGTCGCGCCGCCTTGCGGGGTCGGATACGGTTGTTGACTAGATCCAGGTGGAGAAGCGCACCACGACGCCCCCGCCGAGAGCTGTAACCTTCGCCCAGCATTGCCACCAACTGATCGAATTCGCTTCTTTCCAATGTGCGGTAAGACCAGGCCCGGCTGAACAATTCGAACAGCTCATCAAGATCCTGCCCCTGTTCTTCATGTTCATTGGCACCGGCTTCCGCCACTATCTGCTGGGACAGAATATCCAGAGGCTTTTCCGGGATGCATAACTTGTCCAGCTCACCCCGCCAGACACTGTCCACCAGGGCTGTACACTCCACCAGGTCATCCCGGGTCAACGGAAACAGGATACCTTTGGGGACACCGCCCACCTGGTGACCGCTTCGGCCTACTCGCTGCAGGAACGCCGCAATACTTTTGGGCGAGGAAAACTGGACAACAAGATTGACCGAGCCAATGTCGATACCCAGCTCCATGGACGCTGTTGCCACCAGCACGCGAAGCTGGCCATTTTTAAGTCGCTGTTCTGCCTGGTGCCGGTGCTCCTTGCTCATGCTGCCGTGATGAGAGCTGATCACATCCTCACCGATGCGTTCACCCAGAGACAGGGCAAGGCGTTCGGCAAGGCGTCGGGTATTTACAAAAATCAGGGTCGTGCGATGGGACTCAACCAGCTGGACCAGGCGCTCATACAACTCCTCCCAGACCTCGTTGCTCATCAACGCTGACAACGGCGAGCCAGGTACCTCAATACTCAGATCCAGGGATTTACGATGACCCGCATCCACGATGACGCAATCAGCAACCCCATCGTGTACTTGATGCCTGCCGACCAGAAATCTGGCTACTTCATCAATGGGCTTCTGTGTGGCGGAAAGACCGATACGCTGCAAAGCACTGCCTATCAGTCTTTCGAGCCGCTCGACAGACAGCGCCAGGTGGGCGCCTCGCTTGTCTCCCAGCATGGCGTGGATTTCATCCACAATCAGGGTGTCTGCTGTCTGCAGTACCTGTCTTCCACCCCTGCTGGTCAGCAGCAGGTACAGGGATTCGGGTGTGGTCACCAGGATATGGGGGGGAGACTTGAGCATTTGCTGACGCTCATACGGGGAGGTGTCACCGGTTCTGACCGCCACCTTGATATCTGCAGCCGGCAATCCGGCTTCTTCCAGCATTGCGCCAATTTCCGCCAGGGGCTTTTCCAGGTTGCGGTGGATATCGTTGCTCAGGGCCTTGAGTGGCGAGACATAGATAATCCGGGTGCAGGGCTCCAGTCCAGTCTGCAATGCCTCCTGGATCAACCTGTCGATGGACACATAAAAGGCGGCCAGCGTTTTACCGCTGCCGGTGGGTGCTGCAATCAGCGTATTTCTACCCTGCCGGATGGCTGGCCAGGCGTCCTGCTGGGCAGGTGTCGGCTCGCCCAGTTGTGTTTCAAACCAGGCCCGGGTAACGGGATGAAAGCCTTCAAATGCCATGTGTTATATAAAGGATAACTGCGCTCAAACACCGATAAAACCAGCATTTGCGCAGATTTAATGTGCAAATATTATGAAACATCAGAAGCAGGTAATCATTCATAACTCACCTGTCCTGATTTACCTTGTATAGTAGCCTGTCCGACCTGATCAGACCACATTCCATGCCAGGATAAAAAGTAAAACATGGGCTTGAGCATCAAATACAAACTGTTTTTCGCCATGCTGTCGGCACACCTGATTGTGTACATGGCGATGTACAGCACCGGACGCTACAGTTTTGACCGGGGTTTTCTGGAATATGTTTCCCGGATCGAAGAGCGCCAGGTCCCTGCCCTGGTGGACGGGTTGAAAAACTTTTACAAGCATACCGGTTCCTGGGATCCGATCCGTGAGGACTTCCAGAAATTCAGCGACCTGATTGCAGAAAGTATCGAGAGCGCCGTCGATCCCATCGCCAACGCCCGCGGTGGTATACAGCAGCGACCGGGGCCGCCTATCGGGTTCACACCCAACGACTGGTACTACACCTCGGAATATTCCCCTGCCCGCCCCTACCTTGCTCTGCTGGATGCCGACCAGTCCATTATCTGGGGCAGTTCTGAAGCCATGCCCGAGGCCAACCTGAACCCGATTATCGTGAGAGGCGAAACCGTTGGCTACCTGGCCGTGACCAGTCGACAGGTGCTTTCTGAACAGGCCGACCTGCTGTTCACTGAGCAGCAGAAAAATACGTTTTTCCTGTTCGCACTTTTACTGGGTTTTATTTCTGCATTGATCGCCTTTCCCTTGTCCACCTTCATGGTTCGTCCTATCCGGGAACTGGTTCATGGCACCCGGCGACTGGCTAACGGTGACTATGATTCACGCATCCCGGTGAAAGGTTCTGACGAACTGACCCAGCTGTCCGTCGATTTCAATTCCCTGGCTGATACGCTGGACCAGAACCGCAAGGCCCGCCAGCAATGGATAGCAGACATTTCCCACGAGCTGCGCACGCCCTTGTCCATCCTGCAGGGTGAACTGGAGTCGATCCAGGATGGGATACGCCCCATTAATCCCGAAACGATCAACTCCCTGCATCACGAAGTGGTGCATCTGAATGCGCTGGTCAACGATCTGCACGAGCTGTCGATGTCAGACCAGGGGGCGCTGATTTACCAGAAAACCCAGATCGACCTGAATGAAGTCTTTGAAATGTCCGCCAGTATCAACCAGCATTTGCTGGACAGACACAAGATCAAGCAGACCGTCTCCTTCAACGGCTTTTTGGATGGCGACGACATCCCCATCATCGGTGATGAAAACCGCCTGCTGCAGCTATTCGACAACCTGTACCAGAATACCTGCCGCTATACGAATGATGGCGGTGAACTGGTGATCGCCTTTACCTACAAATTGCGCAAGGTTCTGATTGAGTGGTATGACTCCGAACCCGGTGTCAGCGACGAGAATTTATCGCTGCTGTTTGACCGCCTCTACCGGGTGGACGGCTCACGCAACCGCACGCAAGGGGGGTCCGGATTGGGCCTGGCGATATGTAAAAACATTGTTGAGGCTCATGAAGGCACCATCACTGCTTCGCATTCCAGTCTTGGCGGATTGAAACTCTCCATTGAATTGCCCTGTCTATAGAGACAGGTACAGAGTCAGGTGCACAGCATTATTTGCCCCGGCCAGACTCCCGATTTAGACTAGCCCATCAGAACACAGGATGCCCAATAATGAATCAGCATGTATTGATCGTTGAAGATGAAGCCAAGATTGCGTCCCTGCTTCAGGACTATCTGGCTCAAAGTGGTTTCGACACGCATGTCATCCATGATGGTACGGAAGTGGAAGAATGGCTCGCCAACAACAGTACCACCATTATCCTGCTGGATCTTATGCTGCCGGGCAAAACAGGCGTGGATATCTGCAAGGATGTCCGTAAAAGTTCCAGCCTGCCCATCATCATGATCACCGCCAAGGTTGAGGAAATTGACCGTCTGCTGGGACTGGAGCTGGGCGCCGACGATTACATCTGCAAACCCTTCAGCCCACGTGAAGTGGTGGCCAGGGTGAAAGCGGTCCTTCGCCGCAGCGACAGCACCGAAAAATTGTCTGACAAGGGACTCATCCTCGATGTGCACACCTACAAAGCCACCATCAATGGTCAGGACCTGAACCTGACAGCGGTGGAGTTCCAATTACTCAAGGTCCTCTCTGACCAGCCCGGCAGAATTTTTTCCCGGAGTGTTCTGGTGGACAAAATCTATAATGATGGCCGCGTGGTCAGTGATCGCACCATCGACAGCCACATCAAGAAGCTGCGTAAGAAAATCGCCGAAAAACTGCCGGACGTGGAACTGATCCATTCCCTGTACGCGGTCGGCTACAAATTTGAATGGCAGTGATCCCTGACTGCCCCATTGCGAACAAGAGCATGACTGGAATTTTACAAACACTACGCCTGAGTTCCCTGCTGATCATCCTGTCAGTGTCACTCCCTTCCCTTGCCCAGGAACAATCCTTTGCCGACTGGCTGCTGGACCTGCGGACTGAAGCACTGGCTGCAGGGATCAGCCCTTCCACCATCGAGGCCGCTTTCGCCCTGGTGGAGGAACCCCTGCCCCGGGTGCTGGAACTGGATCGCAGCCAGCCTGAATTTGTCCAGACTTTCACCGGCTACATGCGCAACCGCATGAGTGAGGCACGCATCAAACGTGGACAAGAGTTACTGGAAGAACATGCTGATCTGTTCAGGAAAATCCAGCGGGACTACGGCGTGCAGCCCCACTACCTCGTCTCCTTCTGGGCCCTGGAAAGCAATTTCGGGGATTTCACCGGCGGCTTTTCCGTCATCAATGCCCTGGCAACCCTGGCCTATGATCCCCGCCGCAGTGACATGTTCCGCAAGGAACTGCTGACGGCATTACGCATCATAGAAGAAGGCCATATCGAGGCTGACAAAATGACGGGTTCGTGGGCTGGCGCCATGGGCCAGTGCCAGTTCATGCCTTCAACGTTTTACAATTATGCCAAGGATGGAGACGGTGACGGCCGTATCGATATCTGGAACAGTGTCGCTGATGTCATGACCTCAGCGGCCAACTACCTGTCGAGCAACGGCTGGGAAGGTGATGAGCGCTGGGGGCGTGAAGTGATACTTCCGGATGGTTTTGATTTCACCCAGACCGGCACCACTACCCGTAAAACAGTTACCGACTGGAACAGGCTTGGCATTAAAAAAGCCGATGGCAGCGCACTGGGCAATGCCGACATGCTGGGTTCCATCGTGCTGCCTGCAGGCGCCAAGGGTCCCGCCTTCCTGGTGTATCAGAATTATCGCACCACCATGGTGTGGAACCGTTCGACGTTTTACGCCATTTCCGTTGGCCACCTGGCTGATCGTTTTGTCGGTGGCGGCGACATCCGTTTCATGCCTCCCCAGGAAGAGCGTCCACTGAGCCGTACTGAAGTGATCGAACTGCAGGAACTGCTCAATGCGCAAGGTATCGATACCGGCACATCTGACGGCATCATGGGTTCCATGACCCGCGCTGCTGTGCGCACTTATCAGGAAAAAGCCGGCATACCCACCGACGGCTACGCCAACTTTGAGTTGCTTGAAAGTTTGAGACAGCAGTAGCTACAGCTGACTTGATGAATGGCCAGCCTGGTTACAGTGATCCAGCCTCTGCTACTAACTCTATTAATCTACCTGCCGTTTGGGGGTTGGCAACCATCTGGCCATTAATAAACATGGCAGGAGTGCTGCGTACGCCGGCGGAGATGCCCCCCTGCTGGTCGGCAATAATCTTGGCCCGTACTTCCGGCAGTTCCATGTCAGCATGCAGCCTGTCCAGGTCGAGACTCAACTGTTCGGCAATACCGTCAAAGAGTAGTGTGGGGTCATCCACATTGGTCCAGGCCTGCTGGTTGGCAAACAGCAGGTCATGCATTTCCCAGAACCTGTCCTGCATGGCCGCCGCTTCGGCATAGCGGGCAGCCTGGAAAGAATGTCGGTGGGTATCCAGCGGGAAGTAGCGGTATACCACCCTGGCCCGGTCCTGAATCTGCGGCCAGGCCCTGGCAATGACCTGGGTTTCTGTCAGACAGGCAGGACATTGAAAGTCTGCATATACCGTAATCGTGACATTGGAGTCGAGTGCCCCACGCACATGATCAGCTTCCCCTACCTGGCTCGGAGGCAAGGAGGGCGGACCGCTAAACAATCCCTGATAGAACACAAACAGGGCCAATGGCACGAGAATGACCACTGCCGCTTTTATCAGCATGCCATTGATCTGCTGCTTGCGTTTGGCTGCAGCCTGTTTCTCTTCTTTTATCTTGCGTTGCTCTTCTTTCTTTGACATGGCGTTAACTTCAGTGATTGGACTCAGGCAGAAGCCTCATCCTGTTTGATTCCGTATTTGACGATTACCGCAATGGCTGCAAGGACAATCATGGCGGAGATGATATAACCAATATTGAACAGCGCACCACTGGATGCCGCTATGATGCCGTAACCAAGCGCTCCCGTGAACAGGGCGTAATACACAAAGACCAGCAGGGTCTTGCGGATCACTTCGCCTTCACGACCAATCAGGCCGACAACCGCCGATGCCGCAACAACATTATGTACGCAGATGGTGTTTCCGGCAGCGCCGCCAACAGCCTGCAGGGCGACAATCCAGGTGGGATCTGCGCCGATGCGCTCACCCACACCAAACTGGAACAGGGAGAACATCATGTTGCTGACCGTATTGCTGCCTGCCACAAACGCCCCCATCCCGCCTATAAAGGTGGCAAAGAATGGCCAGGCATTGCCTGCCAGTGCTGCCACGCCTTCGGCCAGTTCTATGGGCATTTGCTGGTAGCCGGCCGCGCCGCCATCGGAATTCAGGAACACCTGTACCATGGGCACGGTAAACACGAGGGCTGAACCGGCTGACAGTATGGTCTTTCCGGAAGTCTTCCAGGCATTGGCATAGGATTTACCGTCCATGCCATGAATCAGGAAAGTGATCACTGACACAGTAATAAACAGGGCTGCCGGTGAATACAGCAGCTGCACCGATTGACCGAGCGAGGTGCCAAAGATATCGCTGATGGTGATGGTAACCGGCCCGCTGCGAACCAGCCCCAGGAAGGGCAGTTGCGGGAGACGGGTCAGGATCAGCAGACCCGCCACGATAATGTAGGGAATCCAGGCTTTCACCAGGCCCATGACCGGACCATCGAACTGTTTTTCCTGCATCTCGATCTGGCCAACCCAGTGGGAATCCCACTCACTGCGAGCGGGAAAATCCCAGATATCATTACTGTCCGGCATCAGGAACCCCTGGCGTGCTGCAGACACCACAATGGCCAGCCCGATCAGGCCGCCAAACAGTGAAGGAAACTCAGGTCCCAGGAACCTGGCCACCAGAACATACGGTATGGTCATGGCAAAGGCCGCAAAAATCGCAAACTTCCATACTTTCATGCCTTCAGCGAAGGATTTGCGGGCACCAAAAAAACGGGTCATGACAGCGACCAGGATCAGGGGGATGAACGTGCCAGCCAGGGCATGAAGAAAGGCCACCTTGGCGGCAATGAAGGAAACCAGCTGCAAATGATCCATTCCCTCACCGGCAGCAAAGGCTGCGACAGCCACGTCATTGTCCAGACCGGTAAAGACACCGGTCAGCATGGGTGTGCCCAGGGCGCCAAAGGACACCGGAGTACTCTGGATTATCATGCCGGATACCACGGCGGCCATGGCAGGAAAGCCCAGGCCAACCATGAGAGGGACGGCCACCGCCGCCGGTGTACCAAAGCCCGCCGATCCTTCAATGAAAGACCCGAACAGCCAGGCAATAATAATGACCTGGATGCGCCGGTCCGGGGTGATATCCGAAAAACCCTTGCGAATACTGCGGATGGCACCGCTTTCCTGCAGGGTATTGAGCAGCAGGATGGCGCCAAAAATAATGTATATCAGTTCCAGCGCATCAATCAGGCCATTCATGGATGCCGCCATGACCCGGTCAAAGGGCACCTGCCAGATGAACAGGGCCAGCAGTACGGCAACCACGTAACAGATTGGCATGGCCCGGCTTGCCGGCCAGCGCAGCATGACCAGGAAAACCGCGACGGAAATGATGGGTAATAACGAGAGTATAGCCAGAACGCCGTTTGACATGATCGATCCTTACTTCTTTGAAAGATGTCTGTTATGGCGCCCTGAGCAGACTGAAAGACAGTGTCTGGCGCTCAAAAGCGTCCAAGGATAATGCAGGTCACACGGGCAGTACAAGGCTTGGTCCCTGCCCCTGGAAGCCTGTATTCCGGGACTTTATCCATGCAGAACATTTATTCTCATTGTCTGCACATTTCCCTTGGAATTCATAAATTTATTAGCAATCTGGGCAACGCGATTGTTATAATGCGCGCCCCAATTTCCCGGGGATAGTGGAAATGGGTGTTAACGCCGATCACGTGTCTCTTATCCAGGTATTATCCAGTTATCCAGTCAGCTCCAGACTCTGAATAATTCTGTGGACATCAGGACGGGCAATGATCCGCCCGACTCGGCAGTCGATTAACGTTATCTCATCTGGTAATTATTGAATGAGCGTTGAAACAGAAGCAGTAAGCGTCAGTAACTCAGGCCGCCAGGTCCGTACCCTGGACAGCGTGGTTGTCCGCTTTGCGGGTGACTCCGGCGACGGTATGCAGCTGACCGGGGCAAACTTTACCGATGACACCGCCCTGTACGGTAACGACCTGTCCACGTTCCCCGACTTCCCTGCGGAAATCAGGGCCCCTGCTGGCGCCACCTTTGGTGTATCAGCATTCCAGATTTATTTTGGCTCAGACGATATCACCACCTCCGGCGATGCCATCGATGTTCTGGTTGCCATGAATCCGGCAGCCCTGGCAGCCAACCTGAAAGAAGTGGTCCCGGGCGGCCTGATCATCGCGGATTCAGGTGCGTTCAATGACAAGAATCTGAACAAGGCAAAATACGAATCCAACCCGCTGGAAGATGGCACGCTTGACGCTTACCGCGTGCTTGAAGTGGATATTTCCAGTCAGGTAATCGCCGCCGTTGAACCCTACAACCTGGGTCACAAGAATGCCCTGCGCTGCAAGAATATGTGGACCCTGGGCCTGGTCCTCTGGCTGTTCGAGCGCGACAAGCAGGCCACTATTGAAAACCTGCAGAAAAAGTTTGCCAGGAACCAGGACATCGCCAACGCCAACATAGCCGCCCTCAATGCCGGCCATGCCTACGGTGAAACCGCTGAACTGCCCAGCGGCATCGAAATTTACAAGGTACCCAAGGCCAAGGCAGAGCCCGGTCTGTACCGCGACATTAACGGCACCACCGGCCTGGCCTGGGGCCTGATCGCCGGAGGTCAGCTGGCCGATATCGACCTGCTGTTTGCCTCGTATCCGATTACACCGGCCTCCAGCCTGTTGCATGCCCTGGCGGCCCGCAAGGAATTCGATGTCACCACCTTCCAGGCCGAAGACGAAATTGCAGCGGTCTGTGCAGCCATCGGGGCCTCTTTTGCCGGCAACCTGGGCATCACCTCCAGTTCAGGACCCGGTATTGCCCTGAAAACGGAAGCCATTTCACTGGCCGTATCAACAGAGTTGCCTTTGGTTGTGGTAAACACCCAGCGTGGCGGTCCTTCCACAGGACTGCCAACCAAAACCGAACAATCCGACCTGCTGCAGGCGGTTTACGGCCGGCACGGTGATACCCCCCTGCCGGTGATCGCTACCAGCACGCCGGCTGACTGTTTCGATGTCGCCATAGAAGCTGTTCGTATTGCCACCCGCTACATGACCCCCGTCATGCTGCTGTCTGACGGCTATATTGCCAACGCTTCCGAGCCCTGGCGTATCCCGGACATGGACAGTTATGAAGCTTTCCCGGTGGCATTCCGGACAGATCCTGAAGGATTCAGGCCCTCCCTGCGCGACCCGGAAACCCTGGGCCGCGTCTGGGCCAAACCCGGCACTCCAGGACTGGAGCATCGCATTGGCGGTATCGAAAAGAGCTTTGAGACCGGCGACATCTCCTACGATCCGGACAACCA
>CAZBBS010000032.1:11464-13825 GCA_964490145.1 uncultured Enterobacteriaceae bacterium | reverse complement strand
TGCTGCGCTCCGAATTCCTGATCGATGCCAAGCCCCTGAACAAGGTCGCCGGGCAGCCGTTCAAGATCCGGGAAATCGTCAATGCCATCACGGCCGAATTGGCCGGCTAACCCCAAACTCAACCAGTGACGGAGCTGGATCATGAATCAGGCAGTCGATAAATTAACCATCGCCGATTTTTCCTCGGACCAGGAGGTTCGCTGGTGCCCGGGTTGCGGTGACTACGCCATCCTCAAAACCGTGCAGAAGCTGATGCCGGAACTGGGCCGCCCCCGTGAGAACCAGGTATTTGTCTCCGGTATTGGCTGCTCCTCGCGGTTTCCGTACTACATGAATACCTATGGTTTCCACACCATACACGGACGGGCCCCCTCGTTTGCCACTGGCGTCAAGCTGGCCAATCCGGAACTGGATGTCTGGGTTATTACCGGTGATGGCGATGCCCTGAGTATTGGTGGAAACCACACCCTGCACGTCCTGCGACGCAACGTGGACCTGAACATCCTGCTGTTCAACAACGAGATCTATGGACTGACCAAAGGGCAATACTCGCCGACATCGAAAGTAGGTACTCGCTCACCTTCAACGCCAGAAGGTTCGGTGGATAGACCCCTGTCGCCGTGCGTGATCGCCCTCAGTGCCGGTGCCCCGTTTGTGGCCCGCTCCATTGATACCGAAATGAAACACCTGAGCGCCGTGATCAAGGAAGGCCATGCGCATCAGGGAGCCTCCTTTATCGAAATCCTGCAGAACTGCCCCATCTACAACGATGGTATTTTCGAACCGGTCAAGGACAAGAAAACTGCACCGGATTTTCGCGTGGAAGTGGAGCACGGCCAGCCGATGCTGTTTGGCAAGGACAACAGCAAGGGCATCCGGCTCAATCGCGACACACTGAGCCTGGAAGTTGTCACGGTGGGTGAAGAGGCTGCACTGGCGGAGATTCTTGTCCATGACAAGACCAATCTGGTCCAGGCACAGATGATTGCGGCCATGAAAGGTCCTGATTTCCCGATTGCCACCGGTATTTTGTATCACAATCCGGTGACCGCCTATGTCGCTGATGTCCAGGCCCAGCGCCTCTCCCTGCGCGAAAAACGTGGTCCGGGCGATCTGGCCCAGATGCTGCGCGGCGGCCACACCTGGGAAGTAAAATAGCATATATAACAGACAGTTAGCTCACCACTGACTGTCTGATTTCCCTGAATTACTCCCCTGGTAATGTCCTGAACGCCTGGCAGGATCAACGCTGCAGGCGATTTCTTGCCTTTTCTGGCGGCCTGGCAGCAAAATCAGTCTCATATCCGCACTAATAATGTGCAAATTATGTGCAGAATTTTGGATACAAATATTCAATATAATCAATTAGATAGAACCCAAAATAAAACATAATATACGCTTGCACAGAGCCTGCCGCTTGACTATTATGGCGGTCTGCCCATAGCGCCTTTGTGATGTCAAAACAAAAACAGGCGCTGCGGGTAAAAAAGGGGAATTCATCTATTGAGGGAAATCTCTCCCGTTCGGGGGTCTTTTCCTGCATCCATTTTTTGAAATTTCCTGTGATTTTGTTGAAAGTACCAGCGTCACCTTGCCCGTCGTCTTAACAGGTAACGGGGAGAACGTAAGACTGACAGCCGTGACCAGACGTTTTCAGCAAAGTCTTTGGTTTTATTTGCAAATCAAACTTATAAGCTTTCATTAACAAGAAAGGGGAAAACCATGAAAAAATCAGTCGACCTGAGCTATAAAAAGCTCGCGACTGCAGTAGCGTTTGCCGCTGCAGCGACCAGTTCCTTTTCCTTGATGGCACAGGATGGCGATATTGAAGAAATCCAGGTAACTGGCTCCTTCATCTCCCGTCCTGCAGACAGGCCGCAGCCTGTTGCTGTTATGGACAACCAGGAACTGCAAGCCAACCAGCGTGTAACCATTGCCGAGGCAGTGCGTGACATGCCACAGATTTCCACAGCCAACACCGTAGGTAACTGGAATACACCCAGTAACTCCATCAACCTGCGTGGCCTGGGTGAACGCTCTACCCTGATCCTGATGAATGGTCAGCGTATGACCATCGACGGCAACGCCGGTTCCCAGGTGGACATCAACAACCTGGCGCCGGCCATCATGCTGGAAAGGATCGAGCTGGTACTGGACGGTGCTTCCGCACTGTATGGTTCTGACGCGGTTGCCGGTGTGGCCAACTTTATTACCCGTAACAATTTCGAAGGTGCTGAAGTGCAGGTTTCTTCGCAGCATTCTGCTTACCAGACTTCTGTACCGGAAGTGGTAGTCAGCGGTATCTTCGGTGTCCAGGGCGACGACCTCGGCCTGGTCATGGGTCTGGAATGGATGAACCGT
>CAZBBS010000032.1:0-11364 GCA_964490145.1 uncultured Enterobacteriaceae bacterium | reverse complement strand
CTGGAAGGCGCCCTGCCATCCTTTGCCCGCCAGAACACCTTCCGTGTTGCCGGTACTCTGGAAGGCAACCTGAACGACACCTGGGATTGGCGCGTACGCGGCACCATGTCTCATCAGGAACAGATCTCCACGACTGCTGACACCATTGCCGACCGTTACGCCCGTGCGATTGCCGGTTACGGTGGTCCTGGCTGTAAAGGCAGCTTCGTGACCGGTCTGGCCAATGACCCCAACCTGCGGCCCGGTGTTGGTGGCTGTGAGTGGTGGAACCCCTTTGCCAGCCGCCTGATTGCCCAGCCGGGTGATCCCACCTACAACAGCCGTGAGCTGCAGGAATGGATGACCTTCGGTGGACTGGAACGCGGTCTGGCCAACTTCTACGCTCTGGAAGCCATTGTGACTGGCGAGCTGTGGGAAATGGCTGGTGGTGCCACTGGTATCGCTCTGGGTGCCCAGTACCGTAAGCAGAAACTGGACATTCTCCAGGATCCAATCGCCAAAGACGGCGGCTTCGGTTTCGCACCACAGGTGGTCACCGACTGGTCATCCAACCGTGACACAGACGCCCTGTTCGCGGAAATGGTCATGTACCCGACTGACACCTTTGAGGTGGACCTGGCAGCCCGTTACGAAAGCACGCTGGGCAAGAGCTCAGTCGAGCCAAAAGCCAGCGTACTGTGGACCCCGACAGACAGCCTGTTCATTCGTGGCTCTGCCGGTTCCTCCTTCCGCCTGGGTTCTGAATTCCAGTCCTTCGGTATCGGCGCCTCAGGCACCACGATCCGCCCGGTGGGTGGTGAAGTGACCCAGGCTCGTGCGATCGCTCGCGGTAACCCGAACCTGAATCCTGAAAAATCCGACAACTGGACTGTAGGTTTCACCTGGGATGTCACTGACAGCCTGACCGTTGAAGCCAACATCTGGAACTACAAGTTCACCGGCCTGATCACCACGATCAGCCCGGACGACATCCTGCTGGAAGACATGGCGGACGGCTTTATTGACGATCCGCGCAACGAAGTCTTCCCGGGCCGTCCACGCGAAGTGTGTGAAGTCACCGGCCGCTGGGATGGTGTTGACGTGACTACCCGTCCGGCTGACTGTATCACTGGTCTGGACTTCTCACTGTTCAACTCTTCCTACGTTAACCGTGATGCTGTGAAGACCAACGGTCTCGACTACAACATCAACTACAACATGGAAATGGCTGGCGGTGAGCTGGGTCTGCGTATCAGCGGTGTGCATGTGAACAAGTACGCCGGTACTGCCAACAACGGTGACTTCATCGACGTAGTTGGTACAGACGGTGGCGGTGTATCCGGTGTGGGTACCAACCCGGAAAACCGCGTGAACTTTGTTGCCACTTACGACACAGGTAACCACAGCGTGCGTTGGACCACTCGCTGGACCGACGGTACCTCGCTGCGTAACCCGGGTGCGTTCGAGTACAACACCATCGAAGGTAGCGCCAGCTATCACGACCTGTTGTACACCTACAACATCCCAGGCAACAACGAGTCCAGTGTCTCTATCGCCGTCCTGAACGTGGGCGACAAAGAGCCACCTCTGCGTGCCAATACACTGACCACCCTGGTTGATTCCCTGTGGGATCCACGTGGTCGGATGTACCGTGTTTCCTACAACTACGCGTTCTAAGCGGGTTTAGGGTAATACATAAAAAACCCCGGGCTTGCCCGGGGTTTTTTTATGCCTGCAGTTTTTAGTGGCAACTGCGCTCGACCAGGCGGCGTTAAACATATTACCCAAACCGGTCACCTGGTACATCAAGCTCCCGGTTCTGAAAATTATTTTTGCCTCGCCCTTGTTTTGCTCTCTACGTCACCTGCCCTTGGTACTAGCGAGCATTCTGCCAATGTCTTGGCGGATAACGCTTCGCTCTTCCGCCCTACGGGGACGGCGTAGTTTTGTAGGGCGGAAGAAGGCCCTCAGGGCCGATATCCGCCATTTGGCAGACTACGCCTGTCCAAAAAAGTTGACCAGGCTCCCGGCTAAAGCCGCTTCCTGCAGGGCAGGCAGTTGGTGATTACTCTATGCGTGTTACCCTGATTTTCCGGTTGTTTTTGCCATTGGAGAGGATGTAGGAATTGAACGTGGCACGTCTGACGGTATAGGTTTCGCCGATCTCAATGTCATAGTCATCGGTCCCCACCTGCTTCCATTTACTGCCGCCTTCAAACTCGATGGTCCAGCCGGTGAAGTCGTTATGGGATGCCGCCACTGCACGGTAGGTCCGGATCTTGGGCCCCTCATCGCGACGCTTTTCCTGTTTCAACTCCAGTCCGAATACATCCTGGCGTACAGGGGCGGAATTACCCTGCTGCTGTCCCTGCTCACTTGCCGGGGACGGTGTTGATGCCGGTTGTGTATTTCTTGGCAGTCGGACAACCGGCAGGTTACGGGAAGCTTCTGCAGCACGGTCATAACAGGCCAGCCGTTCGTCAGCGTTGGCAATATCGGCACAGGACGTAACAGACTCCTGCGCGTAGGTGAAACCGGCTGTCAGACAAAACAGGGCGCTGCCAGCGGCAAGGATAAAACGCTTTTTCAAAACCATAACTTACAAGCCCTGTGTGCCATTCCGGTTATTGAGCACCGCTTCCTGTGTCTCACGACGACGCTGTTCACGTTCGCTGCGCGTCATGCAGACCCGGCGACGGAAGTTGCTGCCAGCAACATCTTCGCGACGACAAATCACTTCATCCGGATCAGAACCATCAGCACTTTCGGTTTCAGCAACGGCATTGCTGGCACTCTGAGCCGCTGATTCTCCTGCCGGTTGTGATGCACAAGAGACTGCAAGCAGCACCAGTAACATTATGAAAAACCTAGAAAAAATAGTCATATTTGGCCTTTTTTGTGCAAATACTGTGGAATTTGGAAAGGGGAGAATACCCGCACTGTATTTCAATTACCACATTTTAGTAATATACCAAGACACGAGTTTCTAGGACCATATTTCTTCTCTTCACCAACACAATATCACCAACACAATAATTGCGTGATCGGGCAAAGAACCCGATGCCTTTTTCAGGAGTAATCTATGCTTGCCAGAATTTTCATCCTTATCACCTGCCTGGGCCTGGCATTGCCTGCCATGTCTCAGACCGGTCACCCGGCCAAAGGTTCCTGGTCCGGTGATATGGGTCCCAACGCTGCAGATTCCAGCCGCATCCGCCTGCTGATCGATGCCTGGAACGGCGATCTGTCGGGCACTGTCAATCCCGGCCGCCGCGGTGTTGAAATGAGCAGCGTGGAGCTTGATGCAGATACCTGGACCCTGACCATCCGTGCGCCGATGCCCGATGGTGAACTTGTCATGGTTGGCAAATTGAGCAACCTGGGTTCCTGGACCAACAGAAAATATGTTGGTACCTACACTCAGGGTAATGAAAGAGGCACGTTCGACATCACATTGAATTGATAAATATCAATAGTGCTCCTGCATACGTGTAGGAGACTGGACCAGTACACAACCCTGAAAACCACAGCCAGACCATTTTCAGGAAACGTTAAACGGGAACACCCCGTACGGAGAACACCATATGAAAACCAAACTGTTAGCCATGGCACTTGCAGCCGCAGGCACCCTGACTTCCCTGAACGTCGCGGCTCACCATTCATTCGCGGCTGAATTTGATTCCAATTCCCCGGTGCATGTCACAGGTACCGTGGTAAAAGTCGACTGGACCAATCCACACACCTATTTCATGCTGGAAGTTGAAAATGAAGACGGTGGGTACGACGAGTGGGCCTTCGAAATGGGTAGCCCCAATGGCCTGATGCGTCGCGGCTGGACCAAGGACACGCTTGAAATAGGCACTGAAGTGATTGTTCGCGGCACTCGTGCCCGTGACGGCAGTTTCAAGGGCAATGTCCAGACTGTCGTGATCGCTGACACCTGCCAGCGCCTGTTTGCCGGCACCAGCCAGCGTGATTTCGATGAGAACGCTGTTGCCAAGGAAGCCTGCGAACTCTGATTTCGGATATAGTTGAAATAGCGCCTCTTCGGAGGCGCTTTTATTTGGGGAGCCAAAAAGTGTCAGCCATAAAAACCCGCAAGACCCTGAAAGCCAGCGTACTGGCAAGCGCCATTGCCGGTGCATTGCTTGTCGTCTCATCAGTGCAGGCCCAACCTGCCAGGGAAGATCGCCCTTCCACGCCCACCCCACGATTTGCTGATGGCACCGTGGACCTGGGTGGCAATGGCGTCTGGAACCTGCCCTGGGTGACCGATTTTGCCGTCCGCATGGACAATTACCAGGAAGGCGACCTGCCTCCCATGCAGGACTGGACCCGGGCCATGTGGGAATACAACAAAGGCAATAATGTGAAGTACGATCCAGAAGGCTTCTGTCTGCCACCGGGCGGCCCACGCTCCATGGGGACGCCCTACCCTGCAGAGATCATTCAGGACCGTGATCGCATCGTTGTGCTGTTTGAAGGCGGCGGCCATGTCTGGCGTGAAATCCACATGGATGGACGTCCCCATCCGGAAAGCCTGAACCCGACCTACTTTGGCCACTCCATTGGCCACTGGGAAGGCGACACCCTGGTGGTGGATACCGTAGGATTCAATGAAAAAACCTGGATCGACTTTGGTGGTTACATGCACACCGACCAGCTGCATACCGTTGAACGCTTCAGCCGTCCTGACAAGGAAACCCTGCACTACGAAGCCGTCATTGACGACCCGGGTGCCTACACCAGGCCCTGGACCGTCAGCTGGAATATCAACTGGTCAGAAGGCCAGGAACTGGCGGATTACATCTGCCAGGAAAATAACAAGTTCCTTTTGGACATGACCGACGACTACGGCCATCCCTTTTTCCAGAAAACCTCAGGGTTATAGGAATCCGGATAGTTAACAAAAGGCGCTACTCCAGCGCCTTTTTTTTGTGACTTAAAATTTTCCTGGTTCCTTGTAGCTACAACAAATCCGAAGAGGCAAACACCCTGCTTTCTTCTTTTTGTTGAAGGTCCCACATGTGTTTGTAGTTACCATTGAGAGCCAGCAGTTCACGGTGCTTACCACTTTCTATTATCCTTCCGTGGTCCATGACCAGGATGCGATCGGCATCAACGATAGTCGATAACCTGTGGGCAATAACCAGTGCAGTATGACCTTCAGATATCTCATGCAAGGATTCCAGAATCGCCCGTTCGGTTTTACTGTCAAGGGATGAGGTGGCTTCATCGAATACCAGGATGGCCGGGTTTTTCAGGATGGTCCTGGCAATAGCGACACGTTGTTTTTCCCCACCGCTGAGTTTAAGCCCTCTTTCACCCACCACGGTCTTATCGCCCTGGGGCAACTGGCTGATGAAATTGTCGAGGTGAGCCAGACGTATCGCCCGTGCGATTTCCTCATCACTGGCATCCGGCCGACCATAGCGGATGTTTTCAAAGATGGTGTCGTTAAACAGCACCGTGTCCTGGGGCACTATGCCAATGGCCTGGCGCAGGGACTGAAAAGTCAGTTCACGAATATTCGTGCCATTAATGCTGATACTGCCACACTGGCAGTCATAAAAACGAAACAGCAGTTTTACCAGCGTGGATTTACCGGAGCCACTGGCACCGACAACCGCAACCCGTTCGCCAGGCTGCACAGTAAAACTGACGTCATGGAGGATTTCCCGATCAGGCCGGTAATGAAAACCGACATGGTTAAAACTGATCCCGGGGTTGCGAGCATCCAGAACCTGTGCATCCGGGCCCTCCAGAATTGAGGCCTGTTCTCCCAGCAGATCAAACATTTTCTCAATGTTGGCCAGAGAACCCTTGATCTCACGATAGACAAAGCCAAGAAAATTCAGGGGAATGAACAGTTGCATCATGTAGGAATTGACCAGCACAAAATCACCCAGCGACATACTCCGGTCAGCCACGCCGCTCGCCGCCATCAGCAGCATGACGGTCATGGACAATGAAACTATCAAGGCCTGCCCACCATTCAGGGCGAAAAGACTGATACGACTGTTGCGCTTGGCCTGCTCCCAATTGGCCAGCTCCCTGTCATACAGCGAGGCTTCGTACTCTTCATTGGTGAAGTATTTCACCGTCTCAAAATTCAGCAGACTGTCGATGGCCCTCGTACTGGTTGCCGAATCAGCCTGATTCATTTCCCGAACGAAACGTGTGCGTTTTTCGGTGGCAATCACGGAATAAATCACATATACCGATATGGCCAGAAAAATAACCCCGGCAAAACTGATACCGTACAGCGCCAGGAAAATGCCGATTACAATCAGCAATTCAAAAACGGTCGGGATAATATTGAAGATCATGAAGCGCATCAGGAAACTGATCCCTGACGTACCACGCTCTATGTCGCGGGACAAACCACCGGTCTGACGATTCAGGTGAAAATCCAGGTCCAGGCTGTGCAGGTGTTTGAAGGTATCCAGGCTGAGCCGCCGAATGGTGCGTTCAGTGACTCGCCCAAACAACGTATCCCTGGCTTCGTTAAACACCACGTTCAGGAAGCGGGCAAAGCCGTAGGCAAGGATAATGAATAATGGAATAGTGATGAGTACAGCAGTATCACCTGACTGCTGTCTGTCCAGATCATCCACGATGTACTTCAGCATGAAAGGCAGGGCAATCGTGGCCAGTTTAGCCAGGCCCAGGCAGGCAAAGGCCGCCAGTGTCCGCCTCCTGAATTCTTTCAGGTAAGGCCACAACAGCCTGAACACATGCCATTTCATGTCCAGGTTTTCTATGTCGGCCTTCTGGAATCGCGCCATGCAGGATTAGAGGGTCGCACTCCTGTGCTGGATGGATGCCAGAATACCGGCACTGTCCAGACCGCAGGCTGCCAGCAGGTCATCCACTTTGCCATGATCCAGAAACTGATCCGGCAGCCCCAGGTTAAGCACTGGCACAGGTATATTTTCTGCTTCCAGAAATTCATTGACGCCCGAACCGGCACCGCCATGGATGGTGTTTTCCTCGAGGGTCACCAGCAACTGATGTGTGCCGCCAAGATCCCGGATCAGGGATTCATCCAGGGGCTTCACAAAACGCATATCAACAAGTGTGGCATCAAGTTGTTCGGCAACGTCCACACAGCGACCCAGCAAGGTGCCAAACACCAGGATGGCAACACCAAAGCCTTCGCGACAAATCCGCCCCTTGCCGATCGGCAAGGTCTGCAATGCATGATCGATGGAACATCCTGTTGCCTTGCCCCTGGGATAACGGACTGCGGCAGGCCCCACATGATAATAGCCTGTAGTCAGCATCTGCCTTGCTTCCTGCTCATCACTGGGCGCCATAACGACCATGTTGGGAATGCAGCGCAAAAAAGACAGATCAAAACTGCCTGCATGTGTGGGACCGTCTTCACCCACCAGGCCGGCGCGATCGATGGCAAACAGTACATCAAGGTTCTGCAGGGCGACATCGTGGATCAGCTGGTCATAACCTCGCTGCAGGAAGGTAGAATATATCGCCACCACCGGTTTGAGGCCGTCACAGGCCATACCTGCAGCAAAGGTCACCGCATGCTGTTCGGCAATGGCCACATCAAAAAAGCGCTCCGGGAATTTTGCCTCAAACTCCCGCATACCTGAACCTTCACCCATCGCAGGGGTGATGCCAATAAGTTCCGGTTCCTGCTCTGCCATCTGGCATAACCAGTCCCCGAAAATTTTGGAGTATGTCGGGACGGGCGCTGTCTCTGCGCCGTTTTTCTCGGATTCGGGAACCAGTTTACTCAGGGCATGCATGCCGTAGGGGTCATTTTCTGCAGGCAGGTAGCCTTTACCCTTCTGGGTAACAATATGCAGCAGACGCGGTCCTTTCAGACCCTTGACGTTTTCCAGTATCTGAACCAGGCCTTCCACATCATGTCCATCCACCAGGCCAATGTAATTGAAACCCAGTTCTTCAAAGATAGTGCCAGGTGACACCATCCCCTTCATATACTCTTCTGCGCGATGGGCAGCCTTCCACGCTGGCGGCAGGGCAGACAACACCTTCTTGCTGCCTGAGCGCAGGACGTTATAGGGCTTGCTGGCCCACATCCTGGCAAAGTAACTCGACAAGCCACCCACATTCCGGGATATGGACATGTTGTTGTCGTTCAGGATAACGAGAAAGTCGCTTTCCAGGTCGCCGGCATGATTCAGGGCTTCAAAAGCCAGCCCGGCGGTCATGGCGCCGTCACCGATTATCGAAATGATTTTACGATCAGCATTCTGCCGGCTGGCGGCCACCGCCATACCCAGTGCTGCTGATATGGATGTACTGGAGTGACCCGCCCCAAAAGTATCGTATTCACTTTCACTGCGGTTGGTGAATGCTGCAAGCCCTCCGGCCTGGCGCATGCCCAGCATCTGCTCACGACGCCCGGTCAGTATCTTGTGTGGGTAGGTCTGATGCCCGACATCCCAGATCAGCCTGTCTTCCGGTGTATTGAATACGTAGTGCAAGGCAATAGTCAGCTCAACCACGCCAAGACCCGCGCCAAAATGACCGCCCGTTTTGCCGACGGTATACAGCAGGTAATGTCTCAGCTCGTGAGCGACAGTCTCCAGCTGATCGACAGACAACCCACGCAAGTCTGCAGGGGAATCAATACTGTCAAGCAATGGCGTGCTGGGCCGCTCAAGAGGGATCTGGTCAAACATCAGTGAAAACTGTCAGATAAACAAACGCTGCATTCTACCGCAAAGCGCAAGGGCCGTCTTTCCCGGGAACATAAGGAATACCTAGTACTTCCGGTTGATAATGTAGTCGGCGATTCCGCGGAGATTGATCGACTGCACGCCAAAAATATCCAGGGCCATCGTACCCTGTTCATAAAGGGCAAGCATCCTGTCACGCGCCCCTTCCAGACCCAGTACTGCCGGATACGTGGGTTTGTTGCTCGATTCATCCTTGCCCTGCTGTTTTCCCAGCGTATCGGTATCACTCTCGACATCCAGGATATCGTCCTTGATCTGGAACGCCAGCCCCATACAGGAAGCAAACGTATCCAGGCCGGCCAACTGCTCTTCAGTTGCACGCCCGGAACTCAGAGCGCCCAGCCTGACACTGGCACTGATTAATGCTCCGGTTTTCAGGCCATGCATGAGTGCCAGGTCCTGTTCATTTTTGGCATCCCCGACACCCTCGATATCGATACTCTGGCCGCCCACCATCCCCTGCCAGCCCGAGGCACGGGCCAGCGTCGCAATCATATCGACGGTCAAAGCCGGTTCACGACGGTGACCTGAGGCCAGTAATTCAAAGGCGAGGGACTGCAGGGCATCTCCTGCCAGGATGGCTGTCGCCTCGTCATATTTCACATGGCAGGTTGGCTGGCCACGACGCAACTCGTCGTCATCCATGGCGGGCAAGTCGTCATGAATCAGCGAGTAGGCATGGATGAATTCAACCGCACAGGCACAGTCGTCAGCATCACGCAGATTGCCACCAACGGTTTCGGCGCTGGCATAGACCAGAATCGGTCTGATGCGCTTGCCACCGTTGTTGACAGCATACTGCATGGCTTCTTCCAGCCGGGGAGATAAACCGGGGTTGTCCAGTCTGGATCTCAAGGCATCGGACGCCCTGTCCTGCAGGGCCTTGATGTAGTCGAATGTATTCATCGTCAACCGGACTAGTCGAGTTCCTCTTCACCTTCATCATCAAAGGGAACAGATTCGGGCAAGTCATCGGTATTCACCAGCAGCTGCACTTTTTGTTCAGCTTTCTCCAGGGCAGCCTGACATTCGCGAGTCAGCTTTATGCCCTGCTCAAAGGCCTTGAGGGATTCTTCCAGGCTCAGTTCACCCTCCTCCATGGCTTCGACCAGTTCCTCGAGATTTTCCAGGGCTTCTTCAAAGTTGAAGGGTTTCGCTTTTGCAGGCATGTCAGGTTCTCTGGATTTCTTGTTTCTGCGCAGCTAACTCATTGACGCACGATGATTTTTTAACGTTCGGACAATGTGCAATTATTGAGGAATTTGCCAGCTGCTTCGGCAGGTTAAGTTAACATTCAGTAAAATTTATCAATACTGTTGTCCAAACTTCACAGACAGGAATTATCTATCCTAAGCGGTTGAATTGAAAGATATAAACCGTAAATTACAGGGTGTTAATTACCGTCAAAGCAGGAGACAGGCGAACAAGAACATGGCACAATGGCCCTCCGCTGTTTACCAGCTGCTGCAGGTAAACTCAGGTTAAAGACCGGTAATTAGCCGTGTTTACAACCTTAAATGGAGCGGTGGTAAAACAGGATGAACTGTTGCGATCATGGCCCACACGGGCTGTAAATTTTTCAACGACGCAACACACTGATTTCTGGAATTGACAAGTTTCTTGTTTATTTTAACTACTGGAAAAATTTACTTTTTAATTAACTGACAGAGTGGGGAAATTACAATGAAAAAACTCTTAGTTACCGGAGCTATTGTTGTCAGCTCAATGTTTTCTTTAGGTGCCATGGCACAGATGTCTGATGAAGATGCCGCTGCAGCCGTAAAACGCCGCCAGTCAATCTTCCAGATCCTGTCCTACGCCAATGGTCCACTGGGCCAGATGGCTCGTGGCGCCGACTATGATGCCGCTGCTGCCAAACTGGCTGCAGAGCGTGTTGCCATGCTGGCCCCGATGATTCCGGGTCTGTTTGCTGCTGACACTCGCGCCAATGGCGTAACTTCTCGCGCTGCCGACACCATCTGGGGCAACGAAGAAGACTTCGCCCAGCTGGCTCAGGACCTGGTTGACGGCGCCAATGCTGCCCTGGGTATTCTGGAAAGCCAGGGTGCCAGCGGTGTTCGCCAGGCCGTTGGCCAGATCGGTCCTAAATGTGGCGCCTGCCACGACCGTTTCCGTCTGGACTGATATCCCGACAGAAAATTTTCCAAAGAAAACGCCCCTTTCGGGGCGTTTTTTTTGCCTGGTATTTTTGTCAGGTCTCAATCGAAGTTGAAATCATCATCGCCACCGCTGCTGGCAGTTTCCACTGGAATGAAAAACGCCGCATAGGCTTCACGATCCTCAACCGAGAGCTTGCTGGTATGCTCAATCACATCCAGCATCTCACCACCGACAAAATCAAAGCTGGCGGTCATACCGATTTCCAGAAAGCCAACAAAATCAAACCGGGTCCAGCTGGCCAGGCCTTCCGGATTAATCGGTGTAGTCACAATATCGGAACCGGAAAACTCGTTTGCCATGTCCATCATTCCCAACCCGTTGCGCGGAGTATGACATTCCCCGCAATGGCCCAGGGCACGTGCCAGGTAAGCACCACGCTGACCTTCCGGTGTATCCGGTGCTGCCGGTGGTTCACCTTCCATCACATCCGCCAGGATATTCCAGCCTGCCATTAACCAGTCAAACTGCCAGG
>CAZBBS010000031.1:0-30094 GCA_964490145.1 uncultured Enterobacteriaceae bacterium | reverse complement strand
TTCAGCGGCAAGCAGTGACGAAACAGATTGCCAGGGAGCCAGTGCTGCCATGCCGGCGTGAAGCACGTGTCGACGTTTCATGTGTTTTTTCCTTTACGCTTTCCTGTTGCCCTGTCAGTCACAGCATAAACCGCGCTATATTTGGGGTCCACCATTCAGTTAGGATCATCAACAGGGGGAAATATGGAACTGGGCATCAGGGGCAGGAAAGCAATCGTCAATGGCGGCAGTGCCGGTATGGGCAAGGAAACTGCCCTGGCACTTGCCCGGGAAGGTGTTGAACTGTATATCTCGGCCCGTGGTGAGGAACGGCTCAGGTGTGTTGCCGGAGAAATCGCCAGCGAAACAGGTGTAAAGGTTACCCCGGTAGTGGCTGATCACAGCACGGATGAAGGCCGTGCCGCCATTCTGGCAGCCTGTCCGGAACCTGACATCCTGGTGGGCACCTGTTCACCTCCACCCATGACCCCGGATTACCGCGAAATTTCCATGGAGCAGTGGCGCTCTGCCCTGGACATCTCCCTGCTCAGTCCCGTGCAATTCATTCATGCAGTTACAGATGGCATGTGCCAGAGAGGCTGGGGGCGCATCGTCAACATCGCCACGGTAGCTGCCAAGTACCCACTGGAGTTGCGGGTTCTTTCCGGTTCCACCCGTGCTGCCCTGGTGAATTACACCGGCGCTGTGGCACTCAGGGTTGCCCGCCATAATGTCACCCTGAACAATATTCTGCCGGGCATGTACCACACTGATTTTGTGGAAAAACAGCTCAACGCCCGCGCCGAGCAGAACGGCACGAGTTACGAGGAGGAAGTGGGCAAGATGGTGGTGGACTTTGACATTGCGGCCGGCCGGTTTGGTGACAGTGTGGATGTGGGTAATATGGCAGCCATGCTGTGCAGCCAGTTTGCCGGCTACATGGTCGGACAAAGTATTGTGATGGACGGCGGGGCAACCCGGTCGACGTTCTGACAACCAGGGAGGAAAGTCATGCCGGTAATTAGAGTGGAAATGTGGGAAGGCAGGTCTATAGAACAGAAACGTGAGCTGGTGGATGTTCTGACCCGGGAAATGGCCAGAATTTCAGCATGCGAAACTGACTCGGTATATGTAATCATTGACGATATCAAAAAAGAAAACTGGGGAGCAGGTGGTGAGCTGTGTTCGGATAAATATCCGGATTAAGCGTTTCACCCTTGCCAGGGGAAAAGTGATGAAAAACTATTGTTGTCGGGCGGGCATCGGCTTTTGTTTGATGCTGCTGTTTCAGGCTGCCACGGCCCAGAACAGCAAACTTGAGGCCCAGGACTATGTGGATATCCGCAACCTGATCGATACCTATCCTCACCTGCTGGACAACTGCCGCAACAACGGCAACGACTATGCTGACCTGTTTACCAATGATGCCACTTTTGGCGTGTCTTCCCAGTGGGGTGGTCCGGTCAAGGTATGGTTTCGCGGACGAGAACAGATTCGTCGTGCCGGTGGGGGTGGCGAGACAGCCTGTGTAAACCGTCCCAATTATGGCTACCACCTGAACATCAACCCGCATATCTATCCGACAGCGAGTGGAGCAGCGGCTACCTCGACGCTGCTCACCATTATCAATGACACTGACCGTCGTGGTGATGTGGTGCACTGGGAGGGTGGTTATGAGGATACTTTCGAAAAGACTGCCGCAGGCTGGAAATTCAAATCACGGGTGCATGTCTGGTCGGAAGTGGCATGGACAGACAACCCGGCAGACATGCCGCCACGTAATCTGGAAGAGGAGTAAATGTCATGATTTCCGAATACATTCTGTTTGATCTGCCTGCCGGCATCAGTCGCGAACAGGTGGTGAAGGATATGGAAGACATTGCACCGCACTGGCGTAAAAATCCCGACCTGATCCGTAAGTGCTTTCTGTATGATCCGGCAACCAACCAGGGCGGTGCACTGTATACCTGGCATAACCGTGAAGCCGCCGACAGGGCCCATGATGCTGCCTGGCGTGAACGTCTGATGGCCACCTATGGCACAACGCCGACTATCCGTTATTTTGAAACACCGCTGATTGCCGATAACGCGTTGGGTGAAACAGTGCACGAATAATCAGGACTGACCGGCCTGGTTTTTCTTCGCCGGGGTTTGCTCCAGCAAATCAAAAATGCCTTCCTCCGCCAGCACCCGCATGCCCAGTCGCTGGCTTGACACGCCCGGGTGAAGCACATAATCGAAGCGCAACCTGCCATCGTATTCACCAGCTTCGAAATGCTGGCAGTCAATGCGGTCAATGGCCTGCATCTGGTCGCACAGTTCGATCAGGTGTGATGAGAACATGAACAGGCTGTCATGCTTGTTGGCAAAGCTTTCCAGCACGGTTCTGGATGCATCCAACGCGTCCTTGACATTGGTGCCCTTGAACGGCTCGTCCATCAACGCAATGACCTTGTGTCCATCTGCCACCGCCTGCGCGATGGCCTTTACCCGAAGTGCTTCTGCCCGAAAGAAACTGACCCCTATCCTGAGATTGTCAGCCAGGGTGATGGAGCTGAACAGGCGTTCGGCGGGGACAAAGCGAAAAGACGCCGCCGGCACCCCCATGCCAAGATGGGCAAAATAGATGGCAATGGCGCAAGCTCGAAGATAGGTGGTTTTGCCCGCCATGTTCGGTCCGGTCAGGAACAGCAGGCGTCGCTCATGATCAAGATGCATCGGGTTGGCAATGACACCCTCCACAAGCGGGTGGCGAACGTCCTCGGCTGACACCTGCAGGGGACCTTCGGCAATGTCGGGCAGGGTGAGCTTGTGTTTGACGTTGGCATCTGCCATGGACACCAGGGCATCGATTTCATACACCAGCTGCATCAGTCGTTCCATGGTGCCCTTTTCCAGAATGCGGAAAATCCGGTCTATTTTAAGTATGGACCAGGAGGTCATGTTCCAGGCACGGTGATCAGACACCGAACGGATTTGCGGTCGGGCGAGCAGTGTCTGCATGTCGTTGACCAGAGGACCAAGTTCTCCCGGGGCATCGGCAAGGACGGGGTTATGGGCGATGCTCCTGAGCGCCCTGAGCAGGGAAGTGGTGGCATCCACCCCCCGCAGAATCCAGGTGTAGCGGCTATAGTCCCCGAAGCGGATTTCCAGAACGCCAAAGAAAAATTCGATGATGTTGTCGCTGGTGATCAACGGCAGTGAGCGGGTGAAATAGTTTTCGACCAGTTCCGTGGTGACAAAGGATGGCAGGTGGTCAAAGGCCGACCGGTTTTCAGCGATGAAGGCCAGGGATTGCTGGACGGCACGTATTCGGTCAGCACAGGAAAATGGCTGCCTCATGCGCTGCATCAACGCTCTGCTGCCTTGATGGTTGCGCGTGAAGTCACAAAAGCTGAATAGAGAGGTGCCGCCGGATTCTGCCTGAAAAATTTCCAGATCCTTAAGCGTCTGTTCATCCAGCAACATGATGTCGCCTGGGGAATCCTGTATCTGCAAAAGATTGCCTGTTTTTGGTGCTGATGGTCATTTGACGTACTCACAGGGCCAAAGGTTGCAATGGCACATCTGCAAAGTGATGCCGTCATGATAAAGAAAAAACAGGCAGGAGGGAGAAGTGCCAGCGCTGAAAGCATTCAGGCAGGCACGTGGTGAAAAGCGAAATCAGAACAGGTGAATTAAACGGCTATGCCGACTTCCAGCGCGTCAAACCATTCCAGGAAACGCTTCACATCATCGCCCCTGAAGATTCGCCCGTGCTGCGGGGCCATATACTCGATGTCCAGCTTACTCACCCGGTCGATCCAGTCCCGCTTGGCCCGGTTCGAGGGCATCCAGCGCTGGTGGAACATTTTCATCTTGCCCACGTGTTCATTGAAATCTTCCACATAAAGGGGCGAATTGGTGGGTTCCAGGGCAGCCCCGACATCACCGCTCATCAGGATTTTGGCCTCGGCATCATAGACATGGTAGTTGCCGGAGGCATGCAGGTAATGGGCAGGAACGAACTGGATGTCGGCTCTGTCCAGGGTCAGGGTCAGCCCTTCATCAGGAATGGGCGCATACTCGATATGGTTCATGCCGAAGTGGCGCAGGAAGCCTTCCCACAGCCAGGGGGCATGCAATTTGGCATTGGGCAGGGCCTGGTCCCAAAGGCCCAGGGACGAAATGATGTCCGGGTCCTGGTGGGAGGCAAACAGATCAGTGATTGTGTCGATATGCGTGTGGTGCAGGATGGCGCCCAGCATGGGGGCGAACACCTCGATTCCGCCAGGATCCATAAGCAGGGCACGATGACCGTCCACAATCATGTACTGGTTGGTATCGATAATACCTTCCGGCTTGTTCTCGTCACGGCCGAACATGATCCATTTGTGGGATTCGTCAAACAGGACAGTGGACTTCATGAATTCTTTCTCCGAATGAATATTGCTGTCCTACTAAAAGGACAGAGAGTTCAGCAGGTAATGGCTGTTGGTGGTTTTTTCCTTGATGAATTTGGCGGCATTTTCCAGGGTTCTGGAAACATTGAGCAGCTTTTCCTAGTAGTCACCGGTATTGGCGATCACGATTTTTGATACCGAGGCAACCGACCGTGCTGAAAGCATGCATTCGTCGAGTTCTTTCAGCAGACTGTCCAGCGAGTGCATATGCCCCTTGAAATCCCGGCGTATGTTTTCAAGTCCTTCATCCACTTTATTCATGGCCGGGGATAGGGAGCTGATGAATTTTGCCTTGGGGTGTTCCTTGAATACGCTGGCAAAGCGGCGCTGGGCATCAATGGCCCGCTCTTCAGCCACAGTAATGTGGGTGAGGGCCAGGGCCCGTTCATCGATATCCCGGACGCCACTCATGGCCTGTACTGAAATCTGGTCGATGAATTTTGTGATGGGATGAAAGCCACGGGCTATGTCCCCGGCCTGGGTGGAAATGATCTTGGCATTCTTGGCGGCCAGGGACACACCCCAGGCGACCTCGAGCACGGAATGCAGTTCGGCGGCCATGCTGGCGATGACAACGAAGGTCTGTTTTGACGTAGGAGACATAAGTCCGGAATCCTGCATTGGGAACTATGCCTTACATTACGACCGAACAGGGAAATACTGAAGGGCTATTACTGATTTGAATCAAGTATTTGTCTGGTTAGCGGAGGTTTGTAACATTTTGTTTATAAAGAAAAAATATATTTCATCCTGGGCCTGGGCAAAAGAAAAGGGGGGTAATAACAGGGAAACTGGAAAGCGCTTTCCGGGCATACCGGGTTTCCTGCTGCAGGTATTGATAGGGGACAGTGACGTCAATGAAAAGTCACTGTCCCCGATGAAAGTCAGTGCCGGATCTGGGTGGTGATGTCTTCCAGTTCGTAGACTTCACAGTTACCTCTTTCCGGTAACAGGCCGGCATCCGGGTTGTCATTCAGGGTCAGGACCCGGGGTGTCATGACCCAGGGCTCGATGAGTACTTCAGGGTCAGTAACGATCACTTCATACAGTATTTCGTCACCTTTGCGTGTCAATTTTTCCGTCACGGTCATCTTGTCGGAATGGAAAAATCCTCCCCTGGCCAGCCAGGTGTAATCATTGAAGGCAATGGATTCGAGTACCAGAGTATCGCCCTCCCAGTGCCCGATGGTGTACCCCATGTACTTGGTCTGCAGGGCCTGGCCGGGATCGTGGGGTCTGCCGTCAGTTGGCATGATGCGGTATTCCCCGTAACCACCGCCACCGTCGGCGTACTGGCCATAAAAGAAAATGATGTCGTTGTCGTTGTGGACGATGCGCCGTGGCGGGCCGTTCCGGGGAATACCCAGGGGCTGGCAGGTCATGACAGGGTCCTCTCGGTTGGTCCACATGTCCAGTTCCTGCACCTTGTCCCAGTGCTCGGGTTTGTACATGGGGCGGTTGGGTCCGTAGCGTGAAGGCGCCTCGAACTCGAAATCGATGGTCTGGTTCCAGACCGAGGAGCAATCCACCTGGGTGGGGCCGCAGCGACGGAAACCGTAACGCCAGTTCATGGCGCTGGCCGTCCAGTTGCCGCTCAGATCCGGCTTTTCATTGGCCAGGCGGGGCGTTGGACGCTTGTCGAATTTTCCGGCGACATTGAGACGATCAGGTGTCGGCACAGGCGGTGGACCACCAGCGACCGTGGGTCTGATGGCTTTCTGTACACTGTCCGGCACGGGCATGACAACATAAACGCTGCCGGTTTCCGTAACATCGGTGGTGAGATCCCGATGTACCTTGCCATTGCGTGTTTCGGTCATGCGGCCGGCATAGAGCACTTCCACCTTGTTGAGGGGATTGTTCCAGTCGGCGTAGTCAGAATAGGTGAACTGCCAGGTATCCTGCCCGTGATTCACGATCACTGAAGCTGCCATGTACCGATCATCCAGCGTGGCGATAGCGGATGCGCCGGGGACACCGGGAATCGGGAAACTGACAACAGGCACGCCGCTTTCCCAGACGACACTGGTACTGCCAAGGGCATTGAGCTGAGTGTCGGGCAACTGGCCAGGATCGGGGTTGCCTGCCCCTGCAAGGGCGGCTTTGACAGCCGCCTGGGGGCTGGCCCACAAGCGTATCAGTCGTTCATTGACGGCGTCCCCTCTCGGTGTGGCGCGGCCTTCACCGGCAACAACCTCCGCGCCGGGCTGATCCTCATCCCAGGCGTATTGCCAGTTGACCACTTCCACATTGCTGATTTCCCGGCCACCGGGCAATGTACACGTGTACTGGATCCGCTGACCGGCATACTGGTAGTTGGTGCTGGCGCGGTAACTGTCAATGGCACAGGGTTGGCCATTGACATCTATCGTGCCGCCGCCCTGGTATTCCAGTGTGGCAATCAGTTCGTGTTCATCTATACCGCGCAACATGCCCATGTGCCAGGCCCAGTTGAACAGAACAGCCTTCAGGTCGCGGGCATCATCTGCCGGGGTGTAGGGTGGGTTGCCACTGCCAAACTGGGCTGTGGCTGACATGGGGATGCCGGTTGCCATGATGATGCTGGCGAGAACAGGGAAACAGGCCTTGCGATTGATCCGTGCCATGGTCAAACCTCCTGGAGGGATGAAACGGGTTACTCGGGTGTGAATTCCACCTGACGATCTCCGGGTAGTTGAATGGAGCGGACAAAACCCAGCGGCTTGCCGTTACGCGCCGGGAAATAGACGGCACTCACGGTGTCACCGGCCTTGACGTCATTGCTGCCGCCGCTGCCAAAACCCAGGTTGGCCAGGGTGTTGGCCGAACCGGTGGTCAGTATCCATTCGGTTTCCGAGCCGTCTTCATTGGCAACGGCAACATGGAAGGCGCCATGGGGATTGGTGAAAGCCACCTTGGTCAGGGTGCCGGTGATCTGGCCTTCCTTGCGGATGTCATAGACAGCAGCGAGGGAGTGATGGGCCTGCAGGGCGCCTGAAGCGATACAAAAACTGCCAAACAAAACAGACAAGAGAACGGTTTTTTTCATGTGGTTTCCCCCGGGCATCAGGTGCCCCTTGATGGTCCTGCCGGTTTGTGACCGGTTTTTTGGGTGCTTTAGTGACCGAGACTACTATCGGTCGGGGAAAAAATCCACCAAGCCGGCGAGGGTTGCCAGTGCCGGCCAGGGATGATGAGGTGTGCGGGTGGAGCGAACTCAGCGTTCTATCTTGCTCATTTTGGAGCCTTCAAAGGTCAGGTTGAACATCAGTCCCTTGTTGGAAAAGATGAAGCCGATGATGGGTTCCTGGGCGGAGTTGGAGCTGATCTCGCCGCCGGAGCCGAATTCCACGACGGCGACACTGCCATCGACACCGGCCTCCCAGCCGTCACTGCTGCGGAAGGTGTCCAGGGCATCCTCCGTCATGAAAAGAATGATCTGGGATTTGACCTGGGCACCCAGCTGGAAGCCAATGGAGGCGGAGGCTGTGTTGTAATATTCAACGGTGCGGCCGCCCTCCAGCAAAGCCCCTTCGCCATACTCACCCCCGATACCGATACCGGCCTTGACTACCTTGGGAAAGACCAGCATACCCCTGGCACGACTGGCCAGACGCTTGCCTGCGGGAGATTCCTTGTAGAACTGTTCGAGCGCTACCTCGACGTTGGTGTCGATTTCATCCTTGGAGGCAGCCTGCGCAAACAGGGGCAGGGACACACTCAGGAAAAGAAAAGTCATGGTAAAGGCATGGCGTGAAACAAGGCTGAACATCGGGCAACACTCCCAGAGGTGAATTCGGTGAAAAGGCTTAGTGAACGGGGATAAATTCTAGCGACTGCAGACGCCTGCTTCCATGCCCCAATTCACAATATGTGCAGCTTTATTAAACCGGTTTATGGTGTTTCCGGCAGGTCAAAGCTTGCGGTATCCCAGTGCTCGACCAGTTTGCCATCCTCCACGATCCACATGTCAAACCAGGTGGTGGTGTAGGGATTGCCTTCTGCATCGAGGTAAGTGGTTTCCGTCGCCAGGACAACCTTGTCGCCTTCAGCCACAATCTGGATCATGTCGGGGACATCGTCGGCTACCGGGCGGGGTTGGGCGATGGGTTCAAAAAAGGCCAGGAAACCGGCCAGGCCAGTGCTGGCCATGGGGTTGTGCTGGATGTACCCCTCCGAGAGGAAGTCACCGGCGGTGCTCACCTGCTGGGCATCAAGCAGGGTGCGCCACATGTCATACACCAGGCGTTTGTTGGCAGCCAGAGTGACATCGTCGCTGGCCAATGCGGCAGCGTGGTCGGGGTGGGTTTCCACAGGTACGTAGTTTTTCGGGGTCATGCCGGGTGGCAGGTAACCGTGATCCCAATGCTCGACAATCTTGCCGTTTTCAAAACGGTACATGTTGAAAATGGTGGTGGTGTAGGTTTCATCCGAATCCGGATAGGTATGCACATCCACCCACGACATGGCCACCAGATCTCCCTCCGCGACTATGGCGACGAGCGGACGCTGGATGCGGTCGGGAATGTCAATGGGTTCTCCCTGGGCGCGAAAATAATCCTCCAGGCCCTGCCAGCCGGTGTCAGCAATCGGGTTGTGCTGAATGTAACCTTCGTCAATGTACTGCCTGGAAGCTTCAATCTGACGGGCATCCACCAGGGTGCGCCACATGTCATAAGCAGCCCGTTTATTGGCGGCCAGTTGTGGATCATCACTGGCCAGCATGGCTTCATGATCGTCATCCCCGACTACGGGCGGGGCAGGTTGCAGTGCTGGCACCTGTACGGCATCCGTTAGCAATTCCGGTGCCTGGACCTGATCAGGTATGCTTGAGGATTCCTGTCCGGAACAACCCGTCAGTAAAATAAGGGCGGCCAGGCTGCAGTGCATCAATAACCTGTTCATCAGTTTCTCCGGTTAAATGTCCAGTCAGGAAAGTTGTTCAGTGATGATCATTCTATAGGCTGGCATCTGCTTCGGCTATCGTTTCAGGCAACCCGTGTGCTTTGCGGGATGATTGCCGGCGATGAGTTCAGTTTTTCCATTGCATAACCGGCAGCGGATTTGTAACCCTGCATCAGGGCATTGCGTTCCTCGGCCGGAAAGACGGTTTCGATATCGTCAAAGAGTCCACCGCAGCGCTTGTCCAGTTCGTTAAGCAGCACGAACGGTCCCGCGCCCCGGTTACGCAGGACCACTTCCCCTATAGGCTTGCTTAGCTGCTCATCATAGGTGTTCAGGGCCGCCGTAGTGACCCCTTTTTCCAGTATGGCGGCACCCAGCATCCTGGCATCGATGAGGGCCTGGGTAGCACCATTGGAGCCTGTGGGATACATGGCATGGGCGGCATCACCCAGCAAGGCAACGTTGCCGTCCACCCAGGAGGGGATCGGGTCGCGATCTATCATCGGGTATTCATAAACATCTTCGGCGCCCAGCAGCATGCCCGGAACATCGATCCAGTCCTGCTGCCAGTCCTGAAAATGATGAATGAAGTCTTCGTGCTTCACTTTTTTGTTCCAGTCCCCGTGTTGCCAGCCACCGGTATTGTCCACGGTGATTTCCGCTATCCAGTTGATGTCGGCCAGGCCGGTATCAGGGTCGGGCTGGGAGATGGGATAGAACACCACACGGTGGCGATGCGTGCCAAAACCGACAAAGGAAGCACCGGTACGAATGGGTTTGGCCCGGGTGACACCCCGCCACATGATCGCACCACCCCACTGAATGGGCGGCTGGTCAGGATACATCAGCGCCCGCACGGCCGAATGGATGCCGTCTGCTGCTATCAGCAGGGCCCCTTCAAAATGCTGTTTTTCACCGTTGCGGTTTTCGGCTGTCACGGTGACTCCCTTACCATCCGGGTGGTTGTCATAAGCCGTGACTTTCATGCCGGTTTTTACCGTGTCAGGCCCCATGCGTTCATTGACTGCATTCAGGAGCATGAACTGCAATTTGCCGCGGTGTACGGAATACTGCGGCCACAGGTAGCCGGCATCCCCCCCCCGGGGTTCACTGTAGACATCCTTGCCGTTGAGGCCCACCAGGGCCCACTCGCGGGTTTGCACGCCAATCGCATCCATGTCCTTTTCCGTAAAACCCAGTTCGTACAGCTCACGCACAGCATTGGGCTGAACATTGATGCCCACGCCCAGCGGCCTGAGTTCAGAGACGGATTCGAGTACCAGGCAAGGTACGCCGAGCTGGTGTAATGTGAGGGCCAGGCCCAGGCCGCCGATACCTGCGCCGGCAATGATGACTGGGGATTGCGACATGCTTTACTCCGGATTGCTAACAATTTTCGGCACGAAGGCTAATACAAATCGTCCCAAGGTTCATCCCAATAATGGGATTTTCTTTGCGGTACATCATTCCGGACATAGAATGACCGGAATTTTTCACTGACTGGACACAGGAGAAGGCCATTATGGCAGGCGGATGGTCGCGCGATGGCGCAGTTCAGGACCAGATTGATGCCAGCGTGGATGACGCGGTGAAACTGGCCCGCAGCAGGTTGCCCAAAGGGGACAGTCTGCATCACTGCGAGGAATGCGGAGCGCCGATTCCGGAAGCCCGCCGTCAAGCTGTGCCGGGGGTGCGGCTCTGTGTCCGGTGTCAGTCAGTGGTTGATGAAAATGCGGCTTTCAGAAGTGTTTTCAATCGCCGGGGTAGCAAGGACAGCCAGCTGCGCTGACTGTCCTCCCGAATGTTTTACTTCACGCGCATGAAGGGCCAGGCACCGGAGACATGCACTTCGGATACTGACTCAATCTCGCCGTTCTCACCCTTGTTGAAAATCCAGCCCAGCCCGAAAATGCTGTCGAAGGCATTTTGTGACTGTGCCACCAGTGGTGACGTGGCGGAATCGGTGTTGCCGCCGGTGTCGGAATAGCGGGGCGTGCGCTTGAGGAATAATTCACCATCTTCCAGGTACACCTCGGCGGTAATCATCCTGCCCAGCCAGATGCCCTGGTAGGTGCCCACGTAGGTTTCCAGCAGCTCGACGGGCACTTCGACGATCTTCTGTTCCGCCTGGGTCAGTTCACCGTTGTAGTGGCTTTGTGCCGTCTTGGATTCATTGCATACGGATTCCAGCTGATCCAGGTCGCCGCCATGCACCATGTTAACGGTGGCTTGCACCGGCCGTTTCAGAATGCCCGGATCCTCATAGGTGATCTCCAGAGTGATGTGACCGAAATCCGGGCGGGTATAACGCTCGGTGATCTTCAACTGGTCAGTGTGAGGCAGACCTTCGCGGGTCAGCCAGGTCTTGTCATTGAAACCGGTTGTCACTACCACCAGAGTGTCGCCTTCCCAATGAGCCGCAGAATATCCAAGCCAGGAGGGAAGCAGGATTTCATCAACCGGAATTGCCTCACGCCCATCCAGATGAATCTGGCGGTAGGTCATGTCCGGGTTAAGGACAGCAATGAAGGAGGGGGTCTGGACTATGCGACGGGTGCCGCCAACCGAGGAGCCTGCGGGATAGGAGGCCGGGCCGTCAGGCAGGCAGTTGAAGCGGGGGTCGTCAACGAAGAAGGTACGCTCCTGCTGGGACATCACATCCACCGCCCAGTCCTGGTAGTTGTCCAAATCAAACAGGGAGCCGCTGGCATCAGCAGGTGTCCACTTGCCGGAAAAGTCCGCATGACCATCCAGACTGCGGGGTGCTGGCGCTGACAGATTAGGACGTCCGTCGGCATTCAGGGGGATGTCAGGTGTTTGCCAGTCAAACCACTGGGCACTGGCGGTGCTGGTGAGACCGAAGAAAATCACGAGTGCGGCGAGTTGTCGTTGCATGCTTCCCCCTGTATTAAAATGCCAGGACCGATCATGGGTATTGGCTGAATGGATACTAAGTGTATAGTATTGCCCACTCAGGCACACTATGTTGATCCTTTGGAGTTATTCCATGCGCAAATTAGTCATAATCATGACCGGTCTGGTTGCACTGATGGCATCAGCCATCTCATTGGGCCATCACTCCTTTTCGGCTGAGTTCGATGTGGGGCGTCCGGTGGAATTATCAGGCACCGTGAATCACATGGAATGGACCAATCCCCATGCCTGGCTGCATCTTGATGTGCAGGCCGAGGACGGCAGTACGCAGACCTGGGCCATTGAATTCCTGGGCGTCAATGCTCTGGTGCGCAGCGGCATGTCCCCGAAAACTGTCAAGCCTGGTGACAAACTTACCGTTACCGGTTTTGGTTCCCGTGACGGCACCAACACCGCCAATGCCTCTTCCGCAAAGCGCACAGATTCCGGCGAGACCCTCTGGGCCAGTGCATCCAGTTCCCGCCAGTAAATAAAATGGGGTCAGAACACTATTTCTATATAAAGATGATCTGACCCCATTTTTTATTCTGCCAGCATGTTGCCACGGGGTTCGTAGGTGGCATCGAAGCGGTCAGGGGTGCCGCTGTCTGAACTGATGTAGCGCTTGCTGATCAGCCATTTGCCATTCACTTTTACCATTGCGGTATCTTCACGGCCCTGCTCGTACAGGCTTGGCTCTTCCCCGACACCATTGTTCTTGATGCCGGTCCAGACCACGTGGGCTTCGGCGGTGTTGCCGTTGATATCAATTACCGGGTTTGTCAGCAGCATATGGTTCTGTGGTCGCGGAGTGGCAGGCTTCTCCCGTTTTTCCCCGGAGGGATTGTAGAGCGCCTCGATGGCTTCACGGCCGTTGGCGATGGTGCCATCCACATCCAGCAGGGCGTCCTCGGTAAAGAACTCCGACATTTCGTGGGCATTGCCCTGGGCCAGGTCGTAGTAATAGCGTACCAGCATGTCTTCAATCTGGATGCGGTCCAGCAGGGTTTCCATGGTGACTTCAGCCTGGGTGGGGCCAGAGGCCAGTATCAGCAGACCGGTTGTTGCTGCAACTGTGTGTTTGAGCGTTTTGCGGATTGTGGCGTTGAGCATGAGTCTTACCTCTTTGTTTTCTGATTCATTATTGGGTACTACTGGATGGCGAAAAACCTGACACTCAAGCATAGCAAGCTTGTCGGGGCGGTTGCACGCCTGGGAGAAAGCAATAAGCGGTTGCCCTGATCCCGTCTTCAATGGTTCACTATTCGCCCGACATGCCAATATTGAAACACGGAGATCGACATGGCTGTGCTGCCACCCGATATCAATGCTGAAACCTTCAATTCCGTTCTTAACGATTTTCGTGTGGCGGTAGGAACCGACTGGGTGTTCACCTCGGATGCCGATCTTCAGGCCTACCGGGATTACTGGTCACCGGCGCCCGAGGCTGCCGATGAACTGCTGGCGTCTGCCGCCGTGGCTCCTGCCAGTGTTGAGGAGGTGCAGGCGGTTGTCCGTATTGCCAACCAGCATCGAGTTCCCCTGTTTCCCATTTCCACCGGCAAGAACTTCGGTTATGGCGGTCCCGCCCCCAGTATGCGCGGCAGCGTGGTGGTGGACCTCAAGCGCATGAACCGCGTACTGGAGCTGGATGGTGAGCGCAATTTTGCCCTGGTGGAGCCGGGTGTCTCTTATTTCGAGTTATACGAAGAAATCCAGAAGCGCGGCCTGAACCTGTGGATTGACTGCGCCAATCCGGGCTGGGGCAGTCCGCTGGGCAACACCATGGACCGGGGCATGGGTTTCACGCTCGGGTTTTACCGGGACCATGCGGGAGCGATGTACGGCATCGAGGTGGTGCTGGCCAATGGTGAGGTGATGCGTACCGGTATGGGCGCCGTGCCCGGCAGCAAGACCTGGCAGGATTACAAGTACGGTTTTGGTCCCGATCCGTCACAACTGTTCCCGCAGGGCAATTTTGGCATCGTCACCAAGATGGGTGTACGCCTGATGCCGCAGCCCGAACATTACCGCACGGCCATGGTTACAGTCCCCAAACGTCGGGACCTGGTGGAGCTGGTGAACAGCGTCAACTATATGGTGGACCTGTTCATGGTGGGCGAGCCGCGCTATGGCAGTCCGCTGACAGCATTGATGGGCAATACCGAGTTCCGCGAGGCGGCCACCCGCCGTGGTGGTGCAAGAGATGAAGAGATGGACCGTTTGGCAGAAAGCGCCGGCCTGCACGCCTGGCAGGTGGAACTGCAATTTTACGGTTCCAAAGGTACCACCCTGGCGCACTGGGAATATGCGCAGGAACTGATCAGCCGGAAAATTCCCGGTGCCCGCTTCGAGGATATCTATGATGTGCCCATGCCCCTAACCCAGGAGCAGATCGACAACGGCATCATTCCCAACCAGCGCTATCTGTGGCGCTCCAACGTGGGCGTGCCGAGCCTGGCCACTTTCGTCAGCCTGGGGCGCAGTGAACAGATGCCCGATGAATGGCAGCAGTACCACACCGGCCTGTTCATGGTGATCCCGCGTACCGCGGAAGCTGTGTTCGAGGCCCAGCAAGTGTTTGGTGACACCCTGCGTGACATGGGTGCACCCACCAATATTTCCGCGTTGTCCGCGCCGCGCAACTGGCACCAGTTCTCCTTTTATTTCTCGGCGGAATTTTCCAGCGGCGGCGGTCGCGATCCCCGTGCCACCCCGGAGATCAAGGCCCGCAATGCCGAGATTCTCACTGCCCTTATCCACAAGGGCGCAGAACGGGGCTGGGCCGAATACCGGTCGGCGCCGTACTTCAATGACATTGTCGCCAGTGCCTACTCGTACAACGATTATGCCCTCAGGCGCTTCAATGAAACCCTCAAGGATGCCATTGATCCCAACGGCATCCTCGCGCCGGGACGCGGCGGCATCTGGCCAAAGCATTTACGCAAAGGGTAGAAAGGGGAAGTTTGTCTATTTGGACAGGTAGGCTGCGACGTCAGCCAGTTCACTATCCGTGATTTCCGTTTTTCTCAGTGGCGCCATCGAATAAAGGCCGTTACGCACCACCGCCTGAATATAGGCAGGCGTGAGATCAGTGCGTTGTTCCAGCGGGGCAGGGGTTTTCGAATCCCGGTACTTCAGCGTCAACGCCTGGGTGCCCGGGCGGGCAGGCGCGTCAGCATGGCAGGGGGCGCATTTGGCAGTGAACAGGCGCTGGCCGTTTTGAACACTGCTGTCCGACTGTGCCTGTGACATGGCAGCGTTGATCAACAGGCCAAGGCCAAAGACTGTCCTCAGGAAATATCGTGTTTTTCTGCTCATGGCGGAATTGTAAACACAGAGTGTTTCAGGTGCCAGAGCGAAAAATCAGTCACAGATAAAGCTGCCCGTTAAATCTACTAGGGCGTGCAGCCATTGTTCATGGCGGATATCGGGCTGCGCCCTTCTTCTGCCCGACAGGGGAGTATGTATGTTATGTAGGGCGGAAGCAGGCTAGAGGGGCCAATATCCGCCAAGAGTAAATAAATCATGCGGAAAAGGGAATTTGGACATTGTGAAATCAGGTTATTCAGACCCCATTGATTTTGCGATAATGCGCGCCGCAATCATGCAGAGAACCCAAAAACGCGTCCATATCACCCATGCCCAACGCCACGCCATCTTCCCTCTACAAGCAGCAACTGGCTGAAGGCAAATCGCCTGATCAGGTCCAGGCCTTTGCCGTGGCAGAACTGGATGCCCTGCATGCCAGCCTGACGGCACCGAAGCGCGGCCTGTTTGGTAAGCAAAAAACCAAAGGGCTGTATTTGCATGGCTCTGTCGGCATCGGCAAAACCTTCCTGATGGACCTGTTCTTTGCCAGCCTGCCGGAAGGCCGCAAGCGCCGCGTGCATTTCCACGCCTTCATGCAATCCATCCATCAGGCCCTGCGCGATGAAACCGGGCACAAGGATCCGCTGGAGCGGATCGGGGAGGCCATGGCTCGCGACATTGACGTACTGTGCCTGGATGAGTTGTTCATCACCGATATCGCTGACGGCATGATCGTCTACCGGCTCTTCGACAGTTTGTTTCGCAACGGCGTGGTACTGGTGACTACGTCAAACTTTCCACCGGACAAACTCTACAAGGACGACCTGCAGCCGCAGTTGTTCCAGCCCGCCATCGAGCTGATTCAGGCCAACACGCAGACCCTGCATCTCGACAGCCACGTGGACTATCGCCTCAGGCAACAGGGTGTACACCAGACCTATTTTCACGAGGATGAGCAGGATTTCGCTGAGTTGTTCGATAGCCTGAATCCCCACGAGGCATGGCATGACACTCCCCTTGATATTCACAATCGGGCTGTCCAGGTTTTGCGTCATGCACCACAAATTGCCTGGTTTGATTTCGAGGAACTTTGTATTGGCCCTCGTTCCCAGCGCGACTACCTTCACCTGGGTGGTCAGTTTGACACCATTCTGCTTAGCGCCATTCCGCAACTGGCAAAACACGACACGGCGGAGGGGCCTGTTATGGGTATCGAAGAAGGAGAAGGTGTCTCGGCGACAGGACGTTCCCGCCGAACCTTCACGCTGGAAGACAATGCCATCCGCCGCTTCATCAGCCTGGTGGATGTACTCTACGACAACGGCAACCTGCTGTACCTGTCAGCAGCCGTCCCGCTCGATGAACTGTACCTGGGCAAGGCACTGCAATTTGAATTTCGCCGTACCCGCTCCCGCATCACCGAAATGCAGAGTCAGGCCTGGCTTGATCGAGTCAGGCAATAGCCAGCTCGCGATTACGAAAATTACGATGTCAGCGGCAGCAGGATGTCGGCAAACCAGGCACAGTTCAGCCCAAGCGCTTCATCCACTTGCATATCACGTGTGCCCACATCAAAGCGTGCGGAATGTATACCCAGCAAGCGCCACGGCAAATTGTTATTCAGCCCGTGACTGTTTGACCGGGTGACGACAGGTGCCCCACTCATCCCGCGATGCGTTCTGCCGTCCGTCAGAAAATAACCCTGACCCTGGAATCGCAGGCTGAACGATGAGGCATTGATGGCATCCCTGACGATGGGCAGGTGGTGAAGGGTGTCGTGAAATCCCAGGGGAAAACCGACTATCAGAATGGGGGTGCCGATATCCACATTGTCATCCTGGGTCAGCAGGTGGTCGGTACTGAAGGACGCAAAAACGGCCGAGGCGGGTAACAGCTGTTGATCAATTTCAATGACGGCCACATCCACTTCGCCTGAGCGGTCTTTACCTTGCCTGAACAGGGCTTCCCCTGACTGGTACAACGGGATGGAAACCTGTGTTGATGTTGCCAGGTTGGCTGGATCGTTATGGATTTCAATGTCTATGCGATCAGGAAAATGACTGCTGGGGGTGTCCACCAGGACGTGACGGCTGGTAACCAGGAAAAGTTTGTTGTCCCGGGAAAAGAAAAACCCGCTGGCGTTAGTCAGCAAATTGTTCTGGTTGAACGTCTTTACCGGGGATGTGGTGAGAAGTAATGCTTCGATCATTGCCCATTATACGGCGGATGACGGAAGCACAGCTATGAATGGTTGGTAAATTTTACCGGCTATGCCAGAAAAATTCTGATCAGGTGAGTCAAGTCAATGGTCAGCGCCTGTCTGCCCTTGATCAGCTCCAGCCATTGCTTTGAGCTATCAAAAAGTGCTTCACTTGGGGTCTGCTGCTTGCAAGGGGAAAACAAGCGACATCAATCCAATGGGTTTAACGGGAGAAAAATAATGAAACTTAAACATACATGTCTGGCCCTGGCTGTCACGCTGGGAGCCTTTATGCAGGCCGGTACCGCCCAGGCGGCGCAGCCGGATGCCAATGCCGAGCGTCCTGAAATGAGCTTCTTTGTCACCAGCCGGGGAATAGGTAACGGTGGCAATCTTGGAGGTCTGGCCGGTGCCGATGCCCACTGCCAGGCCCTGGCCGAGGCCGTGGGGTCCAATCTGACCTGGCACGCCTACCTGAGTACGCAGGGACCGAATGCGGTCAATGCCAGAGACCGGATCGGGTCAGGTCCCTGGGCAAACTCAAAGGGGGTGATTATGGCCACCAATGTGCAAAGCCTGCATTACGATAACTCCAACTTCAACTGGATGCATTCCCGGGATGAGAACGGCCACCAGTTTGCCTCGCGTATCGATGGCAACCCGGACTTTACCGAACACGACATCCTGACCGGCTCGCAAATCGATGGCACGGCATTCCCTGCCGGGCAGGACCGGACCTGCAACAACTGGACCAGTGACGACGAAGGCAGTGCCTGGGTGGGGCATGGCGACCGCTACTCGTTTTCCGATCCGGGTTCACCCTGGAACGCCTCCCATGGCACACCGGGCTGCACCCAGCAGGCCCTGGTTCAGGTGGGTGGTGCAGGATTGCTGTACTGTTTCGCGATTGACTGATAGCCCGCATTTACAGGCATAAAAAAGGGCAGGTTTTCCTGCCCTTTTTTGTTGCCTGGCATCATGAATTTACCAGGCTAGCGGGCAGCCCGGCATGGACAGCCCGGCGTCCTCTACATGGTCACAAAGGTCCCTGGCATTTTGTTGCTGTTCCGACAGGATACGCCTGACATCCTTTATGCCGGTTACCCGGCCATGGATGGGCACGTCCCGTTCCACATCCAGCCCGCGGTAATCCACATTGTCGGCATAGGTATTTCCCCAGAAATACGTCTCCCAGTTCAGGTCGAACAGGTCGCCCTGCAGCAGCAGGCGATGTTCCGGGATATAGGCCATGATGCCGTGGGCCATGTGGCCGTTGGCAATCAGTTTGTAGATATCCAGGGTCATGGCGCTGTCCGACAAGCGCAGGTGGTCATCCACGGGCAGGGTCTTGAGAAGCTGGGGATTGCGGCTCAGGGCATCGGGGAAATTGGGGGCCTGGCGTTCAGACAAGGCCTGGTACCACGCCATGTTGCCGCGCTGGGCGATGACAGTCAGGCCTTCAGCAATGGCGACCCGCAGGCCACCGGTGTGATCAAAGTGATGGTGGGTAATGATCAGTTCGGTCAGCGGTTTGCCAGGCACCGTTTCCCGCGCCTTGTCGATGACCGCCTGGGACCAGGCCCTGTTGGTGGGCAGTTCAAAGAGGGTCAGGTGATCCTCAAACTCCAGCAAAACCGAATTGGCGCCATTGTTGCCTGCCATCAGCCAGACTCCGGGGGCTACGGGTTCGGCATTCACGGTATAGGCAGGTACAGGTGCAGGTGTATTACGAACGACAGCCGGTGCGGCCAGATTATTGATGTCAGGATTGACCAGATAGCGGTCCACATGCAGCCGCAGCATGACAATGTCGTGGAAGTCGGACACCACATTGTAGCTCATGGGCAACTGAAGACCCTGAACCCACTGCCAGGCACTGTATTCAGCGGTAAGCGTCATCTCGCCCAGATTTTCATGGGGGACCGACCAGCGCATCCAGTGGGGCAGGTTGCTCTCTGGATTGATGGCCAGGGTATAGCGCTGACCCAGGGCGGGCGTAACATCCACCAGCACCAGGCCGTCTTCCGTGCGCAGGTTGTCTAAACGACTATCTGCAGCCAGTGCCGTGCGGATGGCTACCAGGGGGTTGGACAGCAGGTCCATTCGGCGTTTCAGGGCCGTTTCAGCTGACTGGCGGCGGGCTTCGCCGTTGGCTGCGATGTTAAAAGCCACATCGCCATCGAGCAGCTGATTGATGGGAAGGCCTCGCATCATGGCTTCTGCGGCAAACACAAAGGCGCGATAAACCCTGGCCTTCACCTGGGTACGGCCGTTGTCCACGTCGATGGTGCGCTCATAGGCTGTCATGTTGGTGACTTTTTCCGGGGCATTGGGCTCCGTGGTGATTTCACTGCCGCCGTCCTGATAGGACTCATGACCATATCCGCGCAACTGCAGCGTGTGTACGGCTGCCAAGGCGGGCTGGCCACCCATGGCGTTGGCCGCGTTGGTGATAATCCGGTGTTCGCTATCCTGGGCCTGGGAATTGAAGGAAAACAGGATCATGGCAATGCAGACGAGTATGCCGGACTGGTGACGTTGTGACATGGTGGTGTTCTCCAGGTGGATTAATCGTTGTCGGATTCAGGGGGGCGTTCCCAGCCCTGTTCAAAAAATTTCTCCCAGTTCTGCGCCCAGGGGCGCCCCAGGAAGTCGATATACCCTTCATCAAAAGGTGTCAGTTGTGAGGGCCTGCCGTCAGGTCCAAGCACGATCCCGTTTTCCACCCGGCATTCGACAAAAAGATAGCGCTGGTCCGGGTCGCTGATCTTGGCCGTCTTGCGCCAGGGGGTCACTATGTGAAGGGGTTTGACGAAGGCTTCCGGGTCATAAAATATGGCTTCCACCACCAGACCCTCTCCATCCTCTGCCGCCTTGATGATTTCAATCACCTCCAGTGAGTTGCTGAATTCGAACATGGAATGGCTGGTGGTCCAGCCCTGGACATTGGTGGTCCAGGATATCAGGGTATCACCATCCCAGAAGCCTACTGTTTCGCCGTACCACTGGGGGATCAGGGTGGAGTGTTCCTGGTTGATCAGGGTCTTGCGAATGAAGTTATCTGCTACCCCGGCCAGGAACTGAACCTGGTTGGGGGTGACCAGCACTTCCATATCCCGGATGCCCCACACATACCACCAGCGCATCAATCCTTCCGGGTAGCAGAAGGAGGCCATCCACTGTGGTGCGTTGTTGACCGCCTCGTGATAGTTCATCTGGGTCATGCGCTTCTGGTATTCAGGTGTCAGCAGTGAAACCATGGTGGCTGTCTGCAGGGTGTTGCCATAGGTCCATTGGCCGGGCGGGGGACTGGCGGGGGTGCCCCTGAAGTACCAGCCATCCCAGTCAGGCAGGGTGGCCCGGCTATGGGTGGTGAAGGTGCCGTTGGCCCGGGCCTGTGCCATCAGGTCACGGTAGTGATCTTCCGCTGTCGAATAGGCATAGGGACTGAAAATGTCATCGGCATTCACCCCGAAATTGCAGTCTCCCCAGTGCCCCACACGATTGGCCACCCACATATTCGTCAGCTGGGCAGGGGTGTTGCAGCGGGTATAACGGGGATCGGCCCACAGGGCCTGATCAAAGTAGAAATTCTGCGTGGTGAACAGGTCAACCGGCAAGGGTTCTATGCCGGGAGGCGGGTCCACACCTTCATAACGCGCCGGCTGGGCATGCAGGGTGGTGGTGAGCAGGGCAAGGCTGGCAATCAGGGACATGTAGCGCATCGGAAAATTCCTGTCAGTTATTCTCGGACATATAGACATTGCCGGTGTCGGCGTTGCAGCCTCCCTCGGGCATGGTGGTGCCGCAGTTGATCAGGGGTTTCCCATTGGGCATGGCACCAAAGGTCTTGCCATTGCGCAAGGGATTGAGCTGGACTGTGATGATGGTCCCGATCGGGAAGTTGTCCGGCGTCACACCCTGGCGGGCAATCCGGGTTGCGGGTCCGGTTTCCACACCCCATAACAACGGCGCTCCCTGTTCATCAGTCACGACATTGCCTTCATCATCCAGCAATTCAAACAGGAGCTGGGCATGATTGGCACCAGGGATGAACCGGGTCAGGCGTCCGGTCATGGTACGCAATTCCTGCTGGTCATACATGGCAAAGGAATGGTGGGCTTTTGCTGAGGGTGCCAGGACGCCCATCATGCTGATTGTAAAAAAGACTGAGAAGCAGCGGATTATTCTCATAACGTGACCTCCGGGAAACTTTTGCTGAGTATGGGTTTTACATTTCATTTTTACAATTCATTGTTTTCATGGGTGACCTGTAACTTTCAGGATGCCATGCGAGCGATGATTCAGATGCCCACCTGGGGCAAGGGCTTGCCATCATGCACATAAGGGCTTGCCTCAGTCAGGATAAAGATCATGCGGCAGGGCGAATCACCAAGGGCCCGCCAGCGATGTATGGTGCCCCGCTGGATACAGACATCCCCGGCCTGAAGCACTGTTTTGCAGCCTTCATCGAGTTCCAGTTCAACGCTGCCCCATAAAACAATGCCATAGTCGATGCTGTTGGTACGGTGCATCGGGGATTCCCCGCCGGGTAACAGGTCCACCACCCGAATGACTGAGCCCTTGTGAATGGTCAGCCCGGCATCACGTTCCCGCCCGTCCACGGGGTCGTTGTTGTCCGCAGGTACGCTTGCTGTCGTCCATAGCAGGGAAAAGGCGGCATCACCGGACGGGATGAGTGCTGTCTCGACCCTGTCATCCGAATGGATTAAGGCCTTACCTGCCAGGTCATGTCCGGTGACGACACGGCGTACGGGTGTTAATTTGGTCGGCTTCAATTGCACAGTCCACTTGTGACCTGCTGGTCGATAGTGCCAAACAGGGAAGTACTGTCAGGATGGCATGTCTGCATATGAATACGATCACCGAACTTCATATAGGCAGTTGCCGGTTTGCCGTGATCGATGATTTCGATGCCCCGGCGTTCTGAAATACAGGTGGAGCCGGTTTCACGGTAATTGGCGTTGGACACCGTGCCGGAACCGATGACCGTCCCGGCGCACAGATCGCGGGTGGCGGCAGCATGGGCGATAAGTTCATGGAAGCCCACGCTCATTTCCCGGCCATTAGGGTGGCCAAAGGGTTCATCATTCCAGCTGACGGCAAGGTCCAGATGCAGGCGGCCGTCTTTCCAGGCGTTCCCCGCTTCATCAGGCGTCACGGCAAACGGCGCCATGGAACAGGCCGGTTTGGCCTGGATCCAGCCGAAGCCGGTATTCATTTCAGGGATGGCAAGGTGGCGCAGGGACCAGTCGTTGATCATGACCAGAAGTTTGATATGGGACAGCGCCTCATCAGCCGACGTGCCCATGGGCACGTCATCGACAATCACCCCGAACTCCGCTTCAAAGTCGATACCGTCTTCCTCCCGGGGAAAGGGAATCCTGTCATACGGCCCGTAAAAACGGTGTGACATGCCCTGATACATCAGGGGTTTCTCCCTTTGAAGGGGTTCGTGATTGAACGCTTTTTGCATCAGGTCGCCATGGTTGTCAAAGGCTGAACCGTCCAGCCATTGCCAGGCCCTGGGCAGAGGAGCCATGAACAGTGTACTGTCTATCGGGGTGCCCATGCCGTTGGCCAACTGCTCTTCCAATACCCGGCATTCCTTTTCGGCATTTGGCCAGTTCTCCAGGGCGTCCTGCAGGGTGTGGACCGATTCCGGCGCGAGACAGTGACTGCCATCGCTTGAGACAACCACCAGTTGCCCATCCCGGGGATGGCCTGAATTCAGCGTCGCCAGTTTCATATCAGTCCTCGATGATCGCCACTGCACGGGTCCAGCCCGCGGAGGCGCCCTTGATCTTGTGGGGGAAGCAGCTGACGGTGAAACCGGAGGCAGGCAGCACTTCCAGGTTATGCAGTTTTTCCAGGTGGCAGTAGCCGATGTCCCGGCCCGCCTTGTGCCCTTCCCAGATCAATGAGGCATCCCCGGTTTCTGCAACCTGTTTGGCCGTGTAGGCAAAGGGGGCGTCCCAGGACCAGGCATCGGTGCCGGTGACGCGTACTCCCCGTTCCAGCAGATACATGGTGGCCTCGTAGCCCATGCCGCAGCCGATGTTGACGAAGTCGGGATCACCCAGTGCCATGCCGGCGGCGGTGTTGACCAGCACAATGTCCAGAGGCTGGAGTTCGATGTTGTGGCGCGCGAGTTCGGCTTCCACTTCGGCAGCGGTGACCACATGGCCGTTGGGCAGGTGGCGAAAATCCAGTTTCACGCCCGGGCGGAAACACCAGTCCAGGGGTACCTCGTCGATGGTCATGGCGGGCTTGCCGCCATCCATGGTGGGATGGAAATGCCAGGGGGCATCCAGGTGAGTGCCATTGTGGGTGGTGAGCTTGACCCATTCGGCGGCGGCAAATCCCTCACCGCCAGGAAACTCATCAGCTGCGACACCCGGAAAAAACACCTGGGCATCAGGCACCGTATCCATGTGGTTCTGATAGGTGATTTCCGGTCGCATGAAAGGCGGATCGGTAATCACCTCGTTTTCTAGCGTGATGGACAGGTCGATAAAACGTCTGCTCATAAGGGCTATCCTGTTTTGTTAGCGAGTATGACCGTTCAGGGTCTCGGCAAACCAGTCGGCAATGTAATCGCAGCCGAAGGACATATTGTCGGCGCCGACGTGTTCAACACCGCCTTCGCGCTCGGTGAAAATCTTCAGCTCACGACGCGGGCTGTTCACCAGTTGGTCATAACTCTGGTGGGCATAATCGACACTGATCTGCCGGTCCTTCGCACCATGGGTGACCAGGAAGGGCACCTTGATGCGGTCCATGATGCCGTTGAGGGTCATGCCCTCGGCTTTTTTCAGGAATTCTTCCATGGTATTGCAGCCGAACACCCACATCACATGGCTCCAGTAATGGGGAACGGGATTTTCTCCTTCACGCTGCAAGCGTTTTGTCTGAACCTCGGCCCAGTTATGGTTGGCTCCCCAGACAGCGCCAGAGGCGAAACGCGGCTCAAAGGCCACAGCGCGCGGCGCAAAATGTCCACCCAGGGAAATGCCGGTCATGCCGATGCGTTTGGAGTCAACAAAATCCTGTTGTTCCAGCCAGTCCACCCAGGGCGAGGCCCATTCTTCGCTGGCATGGGTTGCAGGCAGTTTATGGCGGCGCAGGGCTTCACCAGTACCCGGTTGGTCCACGCACAAGGTGCTGATGCCACGCTTGCGCAGGGCCAGTGGAAAGCCGCCCAGCCAGAGCATTTCCTTGCAACTGTCCAGACCGTTGCAGTACATCACGATGGGGTGGGGGCCGTCCCCTTCCGCCTTTGTCAGATAAGCTGACAGGGTAGTGCCGTCCTTGTAGGGTATTTCGAGGCGTTCAACCGGTTCATTGCCCCAGTCCATGGCGGTCATGAAGGCATCCACCCCTTTGCGATAGGTTTCTTCCCGGCCGGGATGGCCGTGGCCCTGCATTCGCTCGGCAGTGACGTAGTAGATGCTGGCTCGGCGTAATTTGCCGGCAGCGGAATAAAGCCGTCCGGCGGCTTCGTCCTCGTCCGCCTGCTCTTTCAGGTTGTCCGCCATTTTTACCCATTCCTTCAGGAACTCCGGTGTGCCGGCATCCTCGCCATTGGCGGCGGCGTCCCGGATCGGGGCGCACATGTCGATGATCTCGCCAATCTTTCCGCCATTTTCCATGGCAATGGAAATGGAGAGGTTCCAGACATAGTTGGGAAAATATTCGAACAGGGCCATGAGTCTTTTTCTCTTCTTTCGTTTGGTCGGGTTGTCAGTCTAGAGGGGCTGGGCAGTGACCTTGAACATTTCAGCCGTTGCCTGGGCATTGTTGACCAGGGGGCCTTCGCCGATCTGGCCCTTGCAGATGGCCACCGAGGATTCAACGATATAGCGGCAGCGCGGTTCACGCCGGGCCTGGAAGGTGGAGAAGGCGTTCTCAACGGAATCGGCATTGGCCAGACACTCGGCCAGCACCAGGCTGTCCTCGATGGCCATGCCGGCACCCTGGCCGAGATGGGGTGTGGTCGCGTGGGCGGCATCCCCGATCAGGATGGTTTTTCCCCGGTACCAGTTCCCTTCCAGCATTTTCCAGAACAGGGGTTTGTAGACCACCCCCTCATCCTCATTAATGGTCGCTGCCAGTTGAGCAATCATCGGCGGGGCATTTTTCAGTTTGTCTCTCATTGCTGCCGCCATGCCGTCAGCCGGATAGCGTGGGTTGCCGGGCTCAGGCGTGGTGACGTACATGTACATGAGTTCATCTGAAATCGGCACCAGGCCCATGCCAATGGGGCCTTCGAAAACGCAGAGGGAATCCATGTCCTTGAGTCGCGGGAAGTTGTAGCGCCACACGCCCTGGCCGGCAAAGGCCGGCGGGGCCTCTTCGGGAAACAGCATGCCGCGGATTTGCGAGTTCACGCCGTCGGCGGCAATGATGAGGTCATAGCGTCCGCGAGTGCCGTCTGAAAACGTGACATCGGCCCCGTCTTCATCCTGGGCAATACTGTCGACAACCACACCGAGGCGAATACCAGCGCCTTCGTTTCTGGCCTTGTCTGCCAGGACTTTCTGCAGGGTACGGCGGCTGATCCCCAGCTGGGCAGGGTAATCCTCTATCAGTTTGGGGGCAGGCACCTGGGCGGCGAGCGTACCGTCAGGCAGATATATATCGATGCGGTTGAAGGGATGTCCAGCATCGAGATAATCATCGATGATGCCCAGTTCGGCGACAGTGCGCAGGACATTGGCCTGCTGGATAATGCCAACACCATACACCGTCCACTCAGGGTCCTTTTCAATAATCTCCACATCAAAGCCGCGCTGGCGCAGGGCAATGGCTGAGGTAAGGCCGGCAATGCCACCCCCAACGATCAGTATGTTGAGCTTGTCCACGTTGTCTCCCCAATGACGAATTTTGCAGATTGGTCTAGCCTAACCCAGCCTTGCACTATTTTAAAAACTGATAATTTTTATCATTAAATATAAAGCAAATTAATGAATTGGCAGGAACATTACTTGCTGCATTCAGACAACAGCGACCGGAACCAGCGCAGTCCCTGGTCGGTCTGCCTGGCACTGTGATACTGGGCCATGAGTCTCATAACCGGAAATTTGAAGGGCAGGGGTGCGCATTTCAGGGGTAAAACTGCCATGTATTTTCTGGCCAGGCGTTCCTGCATAACTGAAATCCGGTGAGTATTGAGCAGCAGCCAGGGGACGGCAGAGAAGTGAGGAGCAAACACATCGACCTGGCGCTGGATGCCGAGCTTGTCCAGGTGACGTTCCATAAAGGACGGGTCCCGATTCGGGCCAAGGGTAACGGCAACATGGGAGGTGGATTGGAAGACCTCTTTGGTCAGTTTCTGCTTGAACAATGGGTTTTTCGTCCAGCCGACGATCACGTGGGGTTCCTCGAACAACAGGTCAGCGGGATGATTCGGCAACAGGAATTCCTCCGGGATCAGCATCAGATCAATCTCTCCCCGCTCGAACACCTGGTAAACCGAGTCCTCCGGCAGGCGCATGTCCAGTTTTACCGCCGGCGCCTTGTGTGTCATCACCTGCAACACATCCATCATCAGAACGGTCGCGATATAGTCAGAGGCCATCATCCTGAACAGGCGCTCGGAAGTGGCCGGATCAAACTCGGTGGACATGGAAATGAGGTCTTCCACCTGGCGGGTTACCCGCTTGAGTTCGGGCAGCAGGTTTTCAGCAAAGGAGGTGGGGATGAGGCGCTTGCCGTGCAGCACCAGCAGGTCATCCTGAAAGTAATCCCGCAGACGCCCCAGAGCCGCACTGGCGGCAGGCTGGCTCAGGTGCAGGCGTTTGGCTGCACGGGAAACACTGCGCTCCTCGAGCAGAATGTCCAGGGCGACCAGAAGATTGAGATCAAGTCCTTTCAGGCGCATGTTTCGACCTATAAAAATGACGAATGAATAAATATAAAAACAAACAATTGGATTGATGATAGCAAGAATGCTGAAATTCCTGAAAATACAAATCAGACCAGGCGGGTAAACATGATCAGGATCCAGACATTGTTACTTTTACTGATACTGCTGCCGGTTCAGGGTTTCGGTCAGGCGCCGGCTCTGGAGTTCATCACCCTCGGCACAGCCAGCGGACCGGAATCCAAAGCAGATCGCAGCCAGCCGGCCAATGCCCTGGTCAATGGTGAACATGTCTATCTGGTGGATGCCGGTGATGGGGCTGCCGCCCAGCTGGCGCGGGCCGGCTATCGCCTGCCACAGGTGAGCGCCTTGTTCCTCAGTCACCTGCATTTCGATCACACGGGTGGGGTGCTTGCCGTACTGGGCCTGCGCATGCAGCTGGACGAAGCGGAGACTCTCACCATTATCGGGCCACCGGGAACAAAGGCCTTTATCGATGGCCTTGTTGACGGTATGGAGCCGGCAAGGGAAGCGGCTTTCGGTGTTCCCGGGCGCACCTGGCAACACCGGATAGCCGTCAGGGAGATGCGCCAGGGGGATGCATTCCGGTTGGATGGGGTGAGTGTTACAGTCGCTGAAAACAGCCATTACCAGTCGCCTGAGGATAACAGTGATCATCCCGGTTCGATCTCGCTCTCGTACCGCTTTGATGGCGAAGGACGCAGCATCGTTTATACCGGGGATACCGGTCCCAGTGATGCAGTGACCGAACTTGCGCAGGGAGCTGACCTGTATGTCAGCGAAATGATGGATATCGCGCTGTCCCTGGACAATATCAGGCGCATCAACCCGGGCATGCCGGAAGCTGTCCTGACCGGCCTGGAGATTCATTTTCGGGCCCATCATGTAACCCCGGAACAGGTAGCCGCGATGGCCAGGGATGCCGGCGTTGGCCAGGTGGTTGTTACGCATTTCGGACCCGGCATCAGTACACCAGAGGAAGCCGCACATTATGCCGGAATCATCGCAAATACCTATGACGGCCCGGTCGCGTTTGCCAATGACCTTGACCGCTTCTGACAGGAGTGCCTGTGACTGACATCATTCTGCATATGGCTCCGGGCACCTGCGCCAGGGTCCCCTGTATTTTGCTGGAAGAGGCCGGGGCGGATTTCGAGACCCGCGTGGTGCGGTTCTTGAAAGGAGAGCATAAATCCCCCCCTTACAGGGCGATCAATCCCAAAGGGAAAGTGCCGGCGTTGCAGATCGATGGTGCCACGCTGACAGAGAATGTTGCCATCATTACCTACCTGGCACAGCGCTTTCCGGAAGCCGGACTGATGCCTGTCGCCGACGGGGCTGTGGAACAGGCGGAACAGTTGGCTGATCTGAGTTATTGCGCCGCTACCCTGCATCCCATCGTGACCCGCATTCGCCTGCCAGGTTTTTTTGCCGGGCAGGAACATGCGAAACAGGTTTGGGAGAAAGGCTGTGAAGCCATGGATGAGCATTTTCAGCTGATCGAGAATCGTCTCTGCGAACAGGAGTGGTGGTATGGTGACCAGTGGAGCGCCATGGATGCCTACCTGGGGTGGATATTCTGGCGAGTGGCAGGAGCCAACTATGATGTTGGCCCTTACCCGCGATTCTGCGATCACCTTGCCCGCCTTGCCAATCGGCCGGCAGTGGCAAGGGCTATGGCGCGCGAGTCAGCGGCTGAAGCTGTTTTGAAGCAGGAAGGGTTGTTGTTCGTACCGCCGCCGGTTAGCTGAGTGGCGAAAGAAAGCCCTGGCAACCATTGGCAGGACAATTAATGGAAGCCCAGTGAAAAACCAATAAAAGATTAATACAAGACCAGTGAAAAAAAGACGAGGAAAGTGATGAATATTTTAGGACCTGATGCTCTGGTATTCGGCGTTGATGATGTCGAGGCCTGCGAAAAATATCTACAAGACTACGGGCTTGAAGCGGTAGGTAATGGTTGTTTTGCCGGCCTTGACGGTACCTATATCCAGATAAAAGCACGAGATGCCGAAGACCTGCCCGCGCCGTTGCCCACCAGCAGCATGTTGCGCAAGACCATTTATGGCGTTGCAGACCAGGCCACACTGGATGCAATCGCTGCTGAACTTGGCAGCGATCGTCATGTTGAGAAATTGGACGATGGGTCACTGGAAACTGTGGATGATCTGGGATTTGCCCTGGGTTTCCAGGTAACTGTGCGCCGGGAAATCGATCTTCCTGCAGAAGCTGTCAACGCACCAGGCGATACCCCGAACAGAGCCGTGAATGTCATCGGTGCAGATCCGGACGCCAATCCACGTCCACGGTCCCTGTCCCATGTGGTGTACTTTGTCCCCGATGCCGCAAAGGCTGAAGCTTTCTATGTGGACAGGCTGGGATTCCGCCGTACCGACAATTTCACTGGCGTGGGACCTTTTCTGCGTCCCCAGGGTACCCAGGACCATCACACCCTGT
>CAZBBS010000030.1:0-30349 GCA_964490145.1 uncultured Enterobacteriaceae bacterium | reverse complement strand
GGAGGCAGGAGGCAGGAGGCAGGAGGCAGGAGGCAGGGACGATGATCGTTTTTCAAGGATATCCGTCAAGCTTATTTTCCTGCTCTTGGTAAAAATATTTCCAGAAACCCAAACCGCTCCTGAAACAACCCTGTCTCCTGCCTCCTGTCTCCAGTGTGAAGCACCCCCCCGTCTCCCATGCGTTCCTGCCTACCCACCTGCTTTATTATTCAGTAAACTCGCCTGCTGATAACAAAAACAACAACACTCCGGGGGAATCCATGTCAGACCACTCGCAAGAATCAGAATATCCAAGCCCAAGATATGCCTGGTACGTGGTTGTCGTGCTGTTCCTGGCCTTTGTGGTTTCCTATATCGACCGTCAGATCATTTCCCTGCTGGTGGAGCCCATCAAGGCAGACCTGGATATCTCGGACACCCAGATCGGTCTGCTGCAGGGCTTCGCCTTTACCGTGTTCTATACCTTTGCCGGCATCCCGCTGGGGCGCCTGGCAGACAAGAAAAACCGCAAGGCCATCATCGCCATTGGCATGCTGATGTGGAGCGTGATGACCTTCATGTGCGGGCTGGCGCGAAATTTTACACACCTGTTCATTGCCCGCATTGGCGTGGGTGTGGGTGAAGCCAGCCTGTCCCCGGCCTCCAATTCCATGATCAGTGACTACTTTCCCAAGGACAAAATCGGCAAACCGGTCGCCCTGTATTTTATGGCCGTGTATGTCGGCGTCGGCCTGTCTTTCATTCTTGGCGGCCTGGTGATCGGCATGGTTGCAGAAGCCGGCGACTCCATCATGGTGCCCCTGCTGGGTGAACTCAGCGCCTGGCAGGCCACCTTCATGATCGTCAGTATTCCCGGCCTGCTGCTGGTGGCACTGATGGCTACCGTGAAAGAACCTTTCCGGCATGGCATGGTATCGCGGGACGGCAAGGAAATAGACAGCGGCCTGAAAGCCACCAAGGACTTCTTCATGCAGCACTTCAAGGCCTACGCCGTCATGTTCCTGGGCTTTGGTCTGGCAGGCGCTCTGGCCATCGGTTTTTTTGCCTGGACCACACCGCTGTTCAATCGCATCCATGGCTGGGAAACCTCCACCATCGGTCTGACCTTCGGCACCATCATCATGGTCATGGGTACGGTGGGCATCATTCTGGGCGGCGCCGTGGCTGACCGCCTGCTGCAAAAGGGTCATGAGCATGCCTACCTGCAAGTGGCGATCTGGGCCGTGCTGGGAGCCACGGTGTTTTCCGGTGCAGCGGCCACTGTTCCGAACCCCTATCTGGCCTTCACCCTGCTCTGCCCTGCAGTGGCCTGCTTCGGGATGCCTGTCGCCCTGGCCCCTGCCGCGGTGAATTACATCACGCCAAACCGGTTCCGCGGACAGGCCATTGCCATCTATATTTTTGTAGTGGGGATGATCAACAATGTGATCGGCCCAATCAGTGTCGGATTCCTGAATGATTATGTGTACAAGGACAACATGGCGATCAACAAATCCATGCTGACCATCTCCATCGTATTCGGCATCGTGGCGGCACTGATCCTGGTCTGGTCCGTCAAATACTTCAAACAAAGCGTTGCTGAAATCCAGGCGGCTGAACAGGCCTGACACGATGAACGACAAGCACCCTGTGCAGGACCATCCCGGCACAGTTCGCGCCCTGCTGGATGCCAACGCCAGCCAGCATCCTGGTCTGGTCATGCTCAGATTCGACAGTGGAGAGACCTTTACTGCTGACGAGCTTCGTACCAGGGTTCGGGACATGGCGGCCAACCTGCAACACCTGGGCATCCGGCATGGGGATTATGTCCTGAGCTGGCTGCCCAACGGACCACTAAGCGTTCTGCTGTACCTTTCCCTGAATTATCTTGGTGCCATCAGTGTTCCCTTCAATATCGCATACAGGGGACGTTTGCTGGAGCATGTGATTGCAACCTCAGGGGCCAGCTGCCTGATCGCAGACGGCCGGCTGACAGATCGGCTGCAGGATATTGATACCGCCAACCTGGACACCGTCATTATTGATGGGGATGAACGCCTGGCTGCCCAGGGTCTCAAACAGCTTCCGGTTTCCATGCTGGAAACCCCGGGCAATGCCGATACTGCCGATTTTTCAACACCCATCCAGGACACGGACACCGCCGCCGTGATCTTCACTTCCGGTACGACAGGCCCCTCCAAGGGCGTGCTTTGCAGTTACCGGCACCTGCATACCAGCGCCATGGAATTCAGGCATGTCGGTCCAGGAGACACCAACCTGGTGGCACTGCCCATGTTTCATGTGGGCGGCATTCTGGGCATCTGGTTCGCCCTGGTCCACGGTGGCTGCGCAGCCTTTGTAGAACGCTTCAGCACCACCGCCTTCTGGGATACCGTCAGAAAAATGCAGGCCTCCTCCGTGGGACTGCTGGGGGCCATGGTGCAGTACCTGATGGCACAGCCGAGCAGCACAGATGAGCGCGATCATCCGGTTAAACGGGCAGTGATTGCGCCCTTCGGAGACGACGCCCTGGCGTTTGGCAAACGCTTTGGCATTGAAGTGCATACCGAATTCAACATGACAGAATTGTCAGTACCCACCTGGGGCGGGCCCAACCCGACGGCCCGCGGCAGTTGCGGCAAAGCTCGCCCGGGTGTGAAACTGAAACTGGTGAACGATCAGGGCCAGAACGCGGGCGATGATGAGATCGGGGAAATGTGGGTCAAACCGGATGACCCCTGGACCATCAGCCATGGCTATCTCAACAACCCGGAGGCCACTGCTGCCAGCCGGCATGAAGGCTGGTTTATGACCGGCGATTTGTTCACCAGGGATGCCGATGGCAATTACTATTTTGTCGATCGCAAGAAAGACGCTCTGCGGCGCAAGGGAGAGAACATCTCATCCTTCGAAGTCGAGGAGGAATTACTCGCCTTTCCGGGCATCAGCGCCGCAGCCGTGGTCGCCGCACCAGGTGATGGCGGCGAGGATGAGATTCTGGCTATTCTGGAAACCGGCAATGGCAAGCCTGCAGATATCACTGCCCTGACTGACTTTCTGACATCACGCCTGGCCCACTATATGGTCCCCCGGTATTTCCGTTTTGTTTCCACCTTGCCCAGAACGCCCACCCAGAAAATTGAGAAGCATGTCCTTCGCGCCGAAGGGCTGACCACTGATACCATTGACCGGGAAGCTCTCGGTCTGGTTATCAAGGCCGATAAACTGCTCAAGCGCTGACAGGAATCCCTATGACTCAACATCACCACCAGGGCCCCCTTTCCGATATCCGTGTGCTGGAATTTGCCGGCCTCGGCCCTGCCCCTTTCTGCGGCATGCTGCTGGCGGATCTGGGGGCTGACGTAGTGCGTATTGATCGCGCCTCAGGTGCCGATTATAAACCCGAGGATGTGGAATCCCGCGGCCGCTCGTCCATCGTGTTGGACCTGAAAAAGGCAACTGACAAGAACACAGCACAACAACTGGCTGCCAGGGCCGACATTCTGATCGAGGGCTTTCGTCCCCGGGTCATGGAACGACTTGGCCTGGGCCCTGATGTGCTTCTGGCGACTAATCCTGCATTAGTGTATGGCCGCATAACCGGCTGGGGGCAAACGGGTCCGCTCGCCAGCAAGGCCGGTCATGACATCAATTACCTGGGTATTACCGGTGCACTGCATGCCATGGGCACCGCTGAAAAACCCGCCATTCCCCTCAATCTGGTGGCAGATTTCGGCGGTGGCGCCATGTACCTGATGATGGGGATGCTGGCGGCCCTGCATCATGCCCGGCGAACCGGCCAGGGACAGGTGGTGGATGCGGCCATGACCGATGGCGTCATTTCCATGATGAACATGATTTATGGGGATTTGCATACGGGCAAATGGCAGGACCAGCGTCAGAGCAATGTAATAGATGGCGGCACACCTTTCTACAATGTCTATGCCTGCGCTGATGACAAATGGATCAGTCTGGCCTGTATCGAGCCGGCCTTTTACCAGGCCTTTATCCAGGCGGCCCCGCTTGATGAAAAATTGTATGAACAGCAGTGGGACAAAGCCCACTGGCCCGCCCTTCAGGAAGCCCTGGCAAAGATGTTCAGAACCCGGACACGTGATGAGTGGATCAGGCATTTTGAAGGTGTTGATGCCTGTATCGCCCCCGTCCTCAGTCTGACCGAAGCGCGCGAACATCCGCTCAATAGCACGCGCGGCAGTTTCCAGGAAATCGATGGCATACCCCAGACTGCTGCCCAGCCACGGCTATCCTCAACACCGGCGGGCACACCCTTTGGCGTGCATCGCAAGGATGCCGACCGCAATGACATTCTTGAGCGCTGGCTGACCTGAATCACCGCAACCATCACTGGGGAAAATATGCCCTGGACGATGCCAAAAGCCTTCCTGCAGCACCCAATTTCACAGCAAATATGCTAGGCTTACGGCACTGGATTCCAAGCCAAAACACCATAATAAACCTGTAAAGAAGAGCTGCCTTTCCCATGAAATTATCTGTTTCCGGTTTCGACGAGGACCGCCTAGCACACCTGAAAAATGTTGTTGAACAGGACATTGCTGCCGACAAATATTTTGGCGCTGTCATTGCCGTTGCCCGTCATGGTGAACTGGGCATGCTGGAAGCCATCGGCTGGGGCGATCCCGAACACAAGATCCCACTGCAGACCGACTCGGTGTTTTCGCTTTTTTCCCTGACCAAGGCTTTTACCAATACCCTGGTCTACCGGGCCATTGAACTTGGCCAGTTTGCCCTGACCACCCGGGTCAGCGACATCATTCCCGAGTTCAAGGGGGGTGTCAGGGAAACCATCAATTTCCATCACCTGTTGACCCACTCCTCCGGATTGCCACCGGTCTGGACCCCAAAACCCGGCATGACCATCGACAAACTGGATGAAATCATCGAAGCCATCTGCCAGAACATCCGTTCCCTGGAAGCGCCCGGAGAACGGGTTCACTACTCACCACTGGTACATCATGCCCTGATGGGCGAAGCCGTGCGCCGCTGTGACCCGCAGGGACGCAGCTACCGGCAGCTGCTGCAGGATGAGGTGCTCACTCCACTGGGCATGAAGGATACCTCTATCGGTGTGAGAGCTGATCTGAAGGATCGTCATATCTTTCCAGACTTCCGGGGCAAGCCACCCCAGGAACACCTGTCCAGCAATCTTCCCGGCCATCCCCAGGGCGCCTTTGCTGATGAGCATGCCGAAATGCCCTGGGTGGGCGGCGTCTCCACCGTGCCCGACCTGTTCCGTTTCGCTGAAATGTATCGCCAGGGCGGCACTCTGGAAGACCAGCGTATTGTCTCTCCTGCCATGATCGAACTGGCCACCACCAACTGGACTGGCGACAAGCCCAATGAACTGTACAAGGGCATCGCCATCAACCACGGCTGGGAAGCCTACCCGGCCTATATCGGCCTTGGCTTTGGCCTGCGCGGCGACAGCGTCTGCCCCACCCTTTATGGCGGCACGCTCTCCAGCCCCGGTAGCTTTGGCAACTATGGTGCCGGCAGCACCCTGTTCTGGGTCGACCCCGACTGGGGGATCACCTTTGTGGCACTCACTGCGGGTGTTATGGGCCCGGCGGTGAATATCGAGCGCTTCCAGCGCCTGAATGACATCGTCATGTCCGCAGCCCTGTAAGCCGGCCAGCTGTTTGGAGACCACAGTGAACAACAAGACTTTTGATTTCATAATCGTCGGCGCAGGTACGGCGGGTACCGTCCTGGCCAACCGGTTAAGTGCTGATCCCGAAACCCGGGTCTGCCTGATAGAAGCCGGCCCTGGTGACAACACGCCCCTGGTTCATGTGCCCTCCTTCGTGGGCACCCTGATGTTCCACAAGACCTATGGCTGGAATTACAAGACAACCCCCCAGCATGCCCTGGGGGGACGTCAGGTGCTGCTGCCACGCGGCAAGATTCTGGGCGGCTGCTCCTCCACTAATGGCATGGCCTATTTCCGCGGCCATCCAAAGGACTTTGATGAGTGGGCGCAGATGGGCAATCCCGGTTGGAGCTACAGGGAGGTACTGCCCTATTTTGTGCGCAGTGAAAACAACGTGGATTACCGCCACTCTCCCTATCACGGCACCGAAGGAGAAATGCATATCTCCCATGTGCGCCAGTACAACCCGATGATCAAGCCCTTTCTGGAAGCCACTCAGAGCCTGGGCTTTCCGCGTTGTAATGATTTCAATGGCTGTATGGACCCGCTGGGTTTTGATGTCCGTCAGAATGCCATTCACAAGGGCAGACGTGTTTCCGGGGTCACCGCCTTCCTGAAGCCGGTGATGGACCGACCCAACCTGACCATCATCACCGAATGTTTTGTTAACCGGGTGATTCTTGAAGATCACCGGGCCAGCGGTATCGATCTGGTGCGTGGCGGGGTCCGCCAGAACTTCATTGCCCGTCGGGAAGTCATTCTCTGCGGCGGAGCCTATGGCTCACCTGCTCTGCTCCAGCATTCCGGCATTGGCAATGCCAGCGAACTGAGTGAATTGGGTATTACCCCGGAAGTGAACCTGCCCGGTGTTGGTGAAAACCTGCATGACCATCCGTCATCGGTTGTGCAGCGGCTGTGCAGCAATTCAGAATCCTACGGCATCTCCTGGAAGGCCCTGCCCCGCAATGCGCTGAGCTTGTTCCAGTACCTGTTTTTGCGCCAGGGGCAGCTGGCTGGCAATCTGTTCGAAGTCACCGGTTTTGTCCGCACCCGCGAAGATCTGGATCGCCCGGATATCCAGCTGGTATTCATGCCCGCCAACCGTCCCAAACCCGGCTTTCCGTTCCCTGTCGGTCATGGCTATGGCATCAACTCCATTTTGTTGCGGCCCAAAAGCCGGGGCACGGTAAAACTGGCCACCATGGATCCCCATGAAGCGCCGCTGATTGACACCAATTTCATGGGCGACGAGGCGGACCTGGAACCGCTGGTCACCGGTATGCGCCTGTCACGCCAGATTCTGGAGACTCCCGCCATGGGCAAATACCAGGGCAACGAAATCCTGCCCGGCGTGAACATCAACAGCGATGATGAGCTGAAAGATTTCATCCGCGGCAATATGACCTCTGTCCATCACCCCGGCGGCACCTGCCGCATGGGCAGCGATGATATGGCTGTTGTCGATGCTGAACTGAAAGTGCGAGGTGTCGATGGCCTGCGCGTGGTGGACGCCTCCGTTTTCCCCCGGATGGTCAGCGGCAACTCCAATGCGCCGGTCGTCATGGTCGCCGAAAAAGCTGCCGATATGATTCTGGGAAAACAGGCTCCGGCAGCGATTGATCCGGAGCGCTAGCTAGAGGTAAAGAGGCAAGAGGCAAGAGGCAAGAGGCAAGAGGCAAGAGGCAAGAACAGGATGTTTTTTTGAGTTTTCCTGTCAACTGTTTGTTTCAATATTGTTGAATTTTTCTTTGCGGCGGATATTGGCCCTGCGGGCCTGCTTCCGCCCTACGGCCAATCCAGAATTTATTGTAGGGCGGAAGAAGGGCGAAGCCCGATATCCGCCAACTCATTTATTCCATCTTTATTCAAAATAACGGCCAGAAAACCGGGGACAGTGACTTTTTCAAAGTCACTGTCCCTTCTCAACCTACTCACCCTAATCTCTTGCATCCGGTGCGGATGCATCCTGCGAGCGCAGTAGCGATTGCAAAATTGAATAAAAATAGGAAACAAAAAAAAAGCGGGCTTGAAGCCCGCTTTTTTTGTGTTGAGATACTGTTAGCCTAAATTGGCAGATACAAAATCCCAATTGACCAGATTCCAGAACGCTTCCATATAGTTCGGACGGGCGTTGCGGTAGTCGATGTAGTAGGCATGCTCCCAGACATCCACGGTCAACAGCGGCGTCACACCATCGTCTGTCAACGGAGTCGCAGCATTGGAGGTGTTTACCAGACCCAGGCTGCCATCGGCTTTTTTCACCAGCCAGGTCCAGCCAGAGCCGAAATTGTTCACAGCACTGTCGGTGAACTTGGCTTTGAAATCAGCGAAGGAACCAAACGCGGCATTGATCGCATCTGCCACGGCACCGGTAGGCTCACCGCCACCATTAGGGCTCAGACAATTCCAGTAAAAGGTATGGTTCCACACCTGGGCAGCGTTATTGAATACACCACCGTGGGAGCTCTTGACGATCTCTTCCAGGGAAAGATCAGCTTCCGGTGTACCATCAATCAGGCCATTGAGTTTGACCACGTAGGTGTTGTGGTGTTTGCCATAATGGAATTCCAGGGTTTCTTTGGAAATATGCGGTTCCAGGGCGTCCTGGGCATAAGGTAAAGGAGGCAGTTCGATAGCCATGTTCTACTCCATATCTGTTGGTTTCGCAGGAAACCAGTCAGGGGTGATTGATATAAAAACTGAGAAGCTCAGAGGGGCTACATTCTACAGAATTTTAGCCCCGTAAACAGGTGGATATTTCAGGAGACGGGAATACCCTTACCAGCTATAAGCGAATTCCAGCTCAAACTGATGCATCCTGAGTTCAATGGTCTGAGTCGGGTCAAAATTATTCTGGCCAGTCACCTTCTTGGTAGGCGCATACATCAGGTTCATGCTGTATTCTTCACCACTGTCGAGTTTATGGGTGAACCCCGTGGTGAAATGCTGTTCGATAACACCGGGCGCCAGCATGTTAAACAGTATCTGATCACGCTCAATGGGCTGACTGCCACGGCTGTAGCCCACACGGAAGGTCCAGTCAGGTGCAGCAGGTGTCTGCCACTGGTAACCGATCTTGTGTGTGGTCATGTCATCCCAGCCAAAACCGGCTCCGCGATCGCCACCCAGGCATGAGGACAGATCCGTGCCCCCGGCGGTCGGGCAGGCAAAGAGGTTCTGAATCGGGTTGCCGACAGAGTCCACTTCACTGTAGGAGGTATGCTCAATATCGTAATGCAGGGAAGAAGTGTCGGTGAGTTTATAGCTGAAACCGGCACGCACGGCAGAAGGGATATCGAAAGCGCCCTGCTCGGCAAACAGGTTGCTGTATTTATCCAGATTGCTCATCTTCATCCGGCTTTGCAGACTCAGGGCTACGTTGAATCGGTCACTCACTTCGTAAATCACACCCAGCTTGATACCGGCACCGAATGAGTAGTCAGTACCATTATTTGTCAGGTTGGTTGGAAAAACCGTTCCGCCAGAAGCAGCGAATTCCTCAGTGTAGCCAGTGAAATTGGCCAGACCCTTGGCCTTGAAAGACTGGCCTACCAGCACAACAGAACCACCCATCGCCAGGGGCCCTTGCTTGTGTGAATAGGAGAAATCGGCAAAGGCCTGCATCAGGTTCACCCCGGCAGAGCCACCACCAAAGGCCCCTGGCAGGGTCATGACGGGAGCCGGTCCCGGACCATCGGGATCCAGGGTAGCAGAACCACTGTTGTAATTGGTATTCATGCCGCCACGGCCATAAAAAGAAACGGCATAGGCAGTAGTGTCTGAACGTTTCCAGGAGCGGGCCACATAGGGAATCGGGAAATATTTACTGCCACTGCTCACGTCACCGGGTGCTATCGTGAATGCGCCGCCCTGACCATTGGCCAGGCTGTCACTGGCACTAAAGGCCCTTCTGGGGCTGAACAGGGCAATACCCAGTTCGAAATGATCACCCAGCAATACGGAAGACGCGGGGTTCATGGAAACCGCAATGGCTTCCTGGGGCATTGCCGTGCCTGCACCTGCCATGCCTTTATTCTTGACACCCAGTCCATGGGAATAATATCCATTGGTCGCCAAGGCGCTGCTTGCTGTCAGCAAGGCCATGCCGGCGGCCATGATTTTGATATGGAACGAGTGTTTCATGCGATGAATACCGGTGAAAAGGTGCGAAGTCTATTGTCTGACAGCCTGAGTGTCAATTGTCACCTATTACTGACCGTAAAAAACCCCCAATAAATTCAGGGGGTTTCATATCATGGATGCCGTGCTCAGCCTTTTGGTTTACCATTATCGGCGTTACATGATCCCCTTAAAATAATAATCAAGGAAATTGACATGCGCTTTTCCCGTCTTGCCTCAATCACCTTCACCCTGGCGGCCAGCTTGCTGGCGAATCAGACAGCCCTGTCACAGGACGCTTTTTCTGCTGACAGTATGAGCCGCTACCCGACGGCAAACTGGCCGACCCACGGTGGCGACCTGTTTAACCGCCAGTTTTCCCCGCTCACCCAGATCAACAGGGACAATGTGGCCAATCTCAAGGGGGTCTGGCATGTCACCCTGGAAGGCTCCGGGACCGGACCAGCCAGCTCCGGGGAGGCCACACCGGTGGTACATGATGGTATTGCCTACGTGATAACCGGTGACAATGACGTGTTTGCCATCAGCATCGAGACAGGGGACTTCCTCTGGGTATACGAAGCCAACCTCAATCCCCTGATCAGCACGGTGTGCTGTGGCTGGACCAGTCGCGGTGTTGGCCTTGGGGATGGCAAGGTTTTCGTCGGCCAGCTGGACGGCAAGCTAAAAGCCCTGGATATGGCCACGGGTGAGGAAGTGTGGTCGGTCCAGGCTGAAAAATGGGAAGAAGGCTATACCATTACCGGCGCGCCGCTGTATTACGAAGGGCTCGTTGTCACAGGATTTTCCGGTGGTGAGCGTGGCATTCGTGGACGCATTCGCGCCTTTGATGCCACTGACGGATCTGAAGTGTGGACCTTCAACACCATTCCGGGACCAGGCGAATATGGTCATGACACCTGGCCGCAGGACAACTCTGCCTGGATGGATGGCGGTGCCCCTGTCTGGCAGACACCCGCTGTTGATCCGGAACTTGGGCTGCTTTACTTCTCAACCGGCAATGCTGGCCCTGACTTCAACGGGTCACGTCGTGAAGGCGACAATCTCTTCACTGCATCCATCCTGGCACTGGATGCCATGACCGGTGAGTACCGCTGGCATTTCCAGGAAGTGCATCATGACATCTGGGATTATGATGCACCTAACCCTGTCATCCTGTTCGATATCGTGCTTGATGGCATCAACCGCAAGGGACTGGTTCAGGCAGGTAAAACCGGTTTTCTTTATATCCTGGACCGCATCACCGGACAGCCACTGATCGGCATCAATGAGCAGGAGGTTCCCCAGGACAGTCGCCAGAAGACTGCGGCCACCCAGCCCTTCCCGGAAGGGGACTCCTTCGTACCGCAGTCATTACGCATACCACCTGAAGGGTATCGCCTGATCAACCAGGGTAAAATTTTCACCCCGTTCTGGACTGAAGAGCCTGTCATTATCGCTCCAGGTGTGGCGGGTGGGGCCAACTGGCCGGCCAGTGCCATCGACCCGGATTCCGGGCGGATGTTCATTTGCGCCTCAGACAAACCCTTTGTATTCCAGGCCGCTGAAATCAGTAATGAGCGACCGGAACCTGGCTCCAACTACACTGGCGGTAATTTTGGCGGTGAACCCCTGCCAAACATGGGTGTGCTGGTGGCCATGGACCTGCATACCAATACCGTAGACTGGCAGTATTACTGGAATGACCCCTGCTTCAGTGGCATCACTGCCACTGGCAGCGGCCTGTTGTTTGTCGGCAAGAATGATGGCCGTCTGACTGCCGTGGACATGGACAACGGCATGCAACTCTGGGAATTCCAGACCGGTTCCGGCATGAATGCCCCGGTCAGCATCTTCGAATACCAGGGCACACAGTACGTTCTGGCATATGCGGCGGGCAATACCCTGGCGCCCTCACCTCATGGTGACAGCGTCTGGCTATTCTCGCTGGATGGCACACTGGAACCTGTGGCAGCACCTTCTGCAGGTGGCATGAGCAGCACCGCCGGTGCGGATGATGCCATTGATGTTGCCGATGGCGAACCTGATCTTGCGGCAGGAGCCTCGGTTTTCCAGAGCGCCTGTGTTGCCTGTCATGGTGATGACGGCATGGGCGGTCATGGCGGCGGCATCTCCCTGATCAATGCCAGCAGCTTTGACCTGGTCACCCAGGTGGTCGCCCAGGGACGCAATGACAAGATGCCAGCGTTCGGTGCTATTTTCACACCGGAACAGCTCAGGGATGTGGCGGGTTATGTGTCAGAACAAATAGCGGAATAGAAAAACAAGACAATAAAAAAGGCAGTGACTGATCAGTTCACTGCCTTTTTTATGTCTGATTACACGCTGTTATCTGGTAAGCCAGGCTACCAGCATGCGTATCTGGGCATCATCCAGTTTGTCGGTAAAGGCTGGCATCCGGCCATTGCGCCCAAAGCGGATGGTTTCACGGATAGTCTGCAAATCACCACCATAGAGCCAGTCATCATCCGTGAGGTTGGGTGCGCCCAACAGTGGATTGCCCTTGCCTTCCGGGCCATGACAGGCAGCGCAAACCTGACCGAACTGCACCTGGCCTGGATGACCTTCAGCTTCCGGGGTGCCAAGAGCCAGCACATAGTTGGCGACATTGGTCACGCCTTCCTGACCCAGCAGGGCTTCCCAGCTGGCCATAACGGCAGTCCTGCCATTGCGGATAGTCTGTTCCACATTCTGGGCTGAGCCGCCCCACTGCCAGATATCATCTGTCAGATTCGGAAACAGATTGGCCTGGCCCTGAGCCTGGTAGCCATGGCAGGCAGTGCAGTTTTGCTCGAACAGGTTGCCTGCAACATCCATGAGTCTTTCATCCGATTGTATGTCTGCAATCGGCATGGCGGCTATGGCGGTTTTGGATTCGGCATACATTTCGTTGAAATGTTGATAACTCTCTTCCAACCGATGACCCTGAGACCATTGCAAGGCACCCTTGAAGGAGCCAAGGCCGGGATAAAACATCAGGTAAAAAACTGAAAAGACCATCATGGAAAAAATCAGCCAGAACCACCACAGCGGTGCCGGGTTGGTGCCTTCCTGCAGGTTTTCATCCCAGGTAGTGTGTTCAACTTCAGCAGGATCCGGCGGTGCCGCGGTATACACACTCACGACAAGCCAAACCAGGGCGATAAAACCGATCAGGGTGATCAGGATGATCCAGCCACTCCAGAATTCATTGGGCATGTCAGCCATGAGATACACCAGCCTCCTCTTTCAGCGCCGGACCACTCAACAGGTCAGACTCATATTCTTCATCGTGCAGCGGGATTTCAGCTGACGCATCAATTTCATCATCTGGAGTCACCATGAACACCCAGATAACCAATCCCACCATAAACAGCATGACCAGCATGTCGCCGGCAAAAATAAACCAGGTCATCGATATTCCTCCGCCAGGCCTGTGCCCAGTATCTGCAGATAGATAATCAGGACATCCATCTGGCTCAGGCCTTCCAGTTCACCCGGTGCAGCGGCGATCTGTTCTTCAGTATAGGGATGCCCCAGTTTCTGCAACGCCTGCATCTTCAGCTGGATATCACCCATATCCTCGGCACTCCACTCTTCCAGCCAGGGATAGGCCGGCATGATGGAGTTGTTGACCACGTTGCGCGGATTGATCAGATGCGCCCGGTGCCAGTCATCGGAATACTTGCCGCCGACTCTGTGCAGGTCCGGACCTGTACGCTTGGATCCCCACAGGAAGGGACGATCATAGACAAACTCATCAGCGCGGGAATAAGGCCCGTATCGTTCAACTTCGGCCAGCAACGGACGAATCTGCTGTGAATGACAGACATGACAGCCTTCCTTGATGTAGACATCGCGACCGGTCAGTTCAACAGCCGTATACAGATGGCTGTTTTCAGTCGCCTTGCGCAGGGAGTCCTGGAAGATACTGGGCAGTACCTGAACCAGACCGCCAATGGCCGAAACGAACAGGATGCCGAAAATCAGCAGGCCCATGTTTTTCTCGAGCTTGCGATGCAGGGTTACGCCATGGAACTTCATGCTGTCACCTCCCCGCCCATAACGGCATTGGGATTGTGGGCAGTCCCCTTGATCTCATCAATGACATCCGGTGGCACAACGGTAACCGTATGCAGGCCGTACATGGTCCGCAACAGGTTGTAGGCCATCAGGATGGTGCCTGTCAGGAAGATCAGGCCGGCTATCAGGCGCAGCGCGTAGTAAGGCACCATGCTGGCCATCACATCGGTAAAGCTGTAGCTCAACTCACCCAGATCATCCATGCTGAGCCACAACAATCCCTGGGAAACACCGGCGCCCCACATGGCGATGACATACAGGATGGTACCGGTCAGTGCCAGCCAGAAATGGATATTGGCCAGACGTACACTGTGCAATGGTTTGCCCATCATCCGGGGTACCATGAAGTAGAACGTGCCGTAGGTAATCATGGCATTCCAGCCCAGTGCACCGGAATGCACGTGGCCAATGGTCCAGTCAGTGAAATGACTGATGATGTTGACACTGCGGATAGCCATCATCGGGCCTTCAAACGTGGCCAGCCCATAAAAGGCCAATGCCAGGACGATGAATTTCAGCGCAGGATCCACGGTCAGTTTGCGCCAGGCCTTGCTCACCGTCATGATGCCGTTGATCATGGTGGCCCATGAGGGTGCCAGCAGAATCAGGCTCATGACCATACCCAGGGACTGAACCCACTCGGGAATGGAGTTGTAATGCAAATGGTGGGGGCCAGCCCAGATATAGGTATAGGTGAAGGCCCAGAAGGAAACCACCGACAAACGGTAGCTCCAGATCGGCTGGTTGGCCTGCTTGGGCAGGAAGTAATAGACCATACCCAGGAAACCGCCTGTCAGCAGGAAGCCCACGGCGTTATGCCCGTACCACCACTGGATGATGGCATCCTGGGCGCCGGCATAAATCGAATAGGATTTGTCAATTGTGACGGGAATTGCCAGGTTGTTGAAGATATGCAGCATGGCAATGACAATGATCAGGCCGCCATAGAACCAGTTGGACACATAGATGTTCTTGATCCGGCGATTGGCGATGGTGCCGAAGAACACCACCGCAAAGCAGACCCACAGAATGGTAATGGCAATATCGAAAGGCCATTCAAGTTCGGCGTATTCCTTCGTCGAGGTCCAGCCTGCCAGCAGGGAGAGCCCGCCAAACAGAACCACAACCTGCCAGCCATAGCAGGTAATCCAGGCCAGGCGCGGCATGAACAACGGGACGTTGCTGGTGCGCTGAACACTGTAAAAGGCTGTCGCCATCAGGGCTGATACGCCAAAGCCGAAAATAATGCCATTGGTGTGCAGGGGCCTGATACGGCCAAAACTCAGCCAGTACTGACCAAAGTCCAGACCCGGCCAGAGCAGCTCTGCCGCCAGGTAAACACCAACCAGCATGCCGACCACAGCCCACAAGATGGAAAACTGGACCAGCCGCTTGACCACTCCGTCATGATAAACTTCCCGCGTTTCCAGATTCATTACCTCTGATCAACTCCTGTTTGGAAAAATGGATTTTTGTTTTTGCCCCTGGGCTTAAACGACGACGTTCGGACCGATGCCGTAAGTCCACAACGCTGCAGACAATCCCAGCAAACTTACGAAAGCCACCAGCAGCCATCCCACCAGGGAAGAAGACATCAACATGCCCCGCTCCGGTGGAATTTTCATGACCACGGGCAGGCCCCGATACAGCAGGGTAATCGCCCAAAGCAAAGAAGGGATCAGCACCAGCACATTAAAAAAGATGTGCGGGTACAAATGGGCAGCACTGGCAATACATATAGGTGTCAGTACCACGGTGAAAAAGGCAAACAGGGATTCGGTGCTCACGTTTTCCCCACCGTAGGTATGGGCCATCCATCGGGCAATGAGCACTGTGGAGATATAACCCAGTATCAATGCATCAGCATAAAAAAAACTGATGATCACCCTGGCTGTGGCGTCGAAGTAGAGGGGATCACCACCTCCCAGGCGCCAGCCAAACAGGGTCGACCCTATCCAGGCAAATACCGGTGGAAGTAGAATCAGGAAAAAAGTGAGCCGTTGAACGGCACCGATAACCTCAGAGTTGCCAGAGGCGATTTTTTCAAATACAGAGCTTGGGGAGTTCAGGACAGAAAACAGCAAAAGATCACCTTCAATGTCAACGTTTCCGATTGTTTTTGCAGTATAACAAAGGGCGTTAATAAGCAGTTGATAAATATCAACCGGTTCCGAACTGTCTGTGTTTTTCCCCAGGTCTTTCCCCAGGCAATATTGCCAATAAACAATCGGAACAACATTAACCTGTCAGATGGTACCTTTGCCCTCAGTCAGGAACAGGCAGGCCCGCCCAGGAAAATGCATCCTCCATGATTGCGGCTGCAGTCTCCGGTTTGTCTTCTCCGGGCAGGTTGTTGTTTACCTCATAACCGGCCTGGGCCAGGCTGTAGGACAGGTTACGGTAAGACTGCCTGTAACCTGCCAACTCCTGTGCAGGAATCTCCACATGCTGTCCCGGCGTTGCCGGAATAAATTCATCACGACGGTAGATGGCCCCGAAGCTCATCAGGCCCCAGGCGCCATTGCGTTTTTCCACTTTGTACAGCATCAGGCAATGGGCAGACAACGTCATATCCACGCCCTTGATGTTTTCAGGAATATCGATAATGCCGCTCAGGGTAGCCACTGCCCTGTCTCCATTAAGGCTGACCAGCACAGGCCCCAGCCGGTGCTTGGCCTTCATGCCACGCTCATACATGCCCCTGGAGGCAATCACAAAATCCTTGCCGTTACCCTGGAACCAGCTGATATCCACCCAGGCATCCTCATGGAAACAGTCGGCCATCCGGTTCCAGAAACACAGGTCACGGCTTTCCCGCTCCCTGAGCACCAGCTGGGTGATAGCGGTTATATCGACGGCTTCTTCAAGAGACATGGGCGTAGTCATATCAGGGTCCTGCAGGTTTTAGTTGAAATAAGGCAAAAAATAACGCTGTTCATCATCAAGTGATGCCAGGTATTCCCGTGTCGCACGATTACCCACGGGAGCAATATAAGCCTGTCCATGACCACTGTAATCCATGTAAGGCATGTCCTGGTAAACAGCACGCCTTGGAGAAAATGCCGGGCTTACCGGTTTGACAGTACTCCGGGTCATCGCCTGGACCAGGGGCAGCTGCAACGCCACGCCTGCCCCTAGAACACCTTTTAACATCTGCCGGCGAGTAGATGAAAAGCTCCCTTTTCTTTGGACTAACGGACGATAGGCTCGCTTGATCATCAGCGTTGCTCCCTGACACGGTATTCAGGATAGCCGGTATCCGCCATGGGCAGTTCAGCGGCGTCATACCAGAAGCCATGCACCTGCGGCGTCATCCTGAAGGGCAGATAGACCCTGGCCACTTCCTCCATGGCCATGGCATCGACAATCAGCAGTTCCGTGCGCATGTCTGCATAGTTGCTCGCGGTGCCGATCAGGTAACCATCGCCTTCCGGCGCATTGGCCGAACGTGGAATGAACGATAGTTCCTGCAGATTATGGGTGTCCCCAGCAAAGAACTTGCGCCATTGACCATTCGACAGGTCGTAACGGAAAAAGGTGTTCACTGCCCTGACCCCGCTGCCGCCCCGAGCCTCGTCAAAGGGCTGGGATGGGTCATGCATGGTGGAATAAATGTATTTGTAAGGTTGCGTCAGATAACGGTGGTCAATCTTGGCCAGGTCAACAACATCCGTCGGGTCGAGAATCTCCACCGTATAGGTATCACTGCGGGAACCCAGGTCGAAAGTCAGGCGACGGATCGTGTGTTGCGCCGCCACCGGATTGAAGCGGCTGCCATCCACTGAAGGTACGAAGGGGAAGAAATTGCCATCAGAAATCGGCGCTTCAATAATCACCTTGTTGCCTTCCGTGCGCCCATTGATGGTATGCATGACCACCGACGTCGGCCCCTTGAACCAGCGCACATCCGAGCCATCACCATTGCGGGAGGTGATGCCGTAGTAGGTCGGCATACCGGGGTCCCATTTCCAGTGCACTTCCCCTGCCCTGAGCTGCTCCATGCTGGTGGTATAGCCCCAGACCGGGAAGATGATATGTTCCTGGGTGACCACAATATCGTGCATGGCATTGACGTAGGGCACCTTGATGCGGATTTCATTTTTCAGCTTGCCGCTGGCATCAAACACATAGGCCCAGACATCATCGGTGCACAGGCCCGTGGCTTCATAGCCGTAACAGATCAGATCACCATTAACCGGATCAATTTTGGGGTGGGCAGAAAAGGTCTGTGCCTTGAACTGCCCATCAAAATCCCAGGCGCCGATGGTCTCCAGGGTATTGGGGTCAATTTCGATGGGGTGAGCATCCTCTTTCATGGCAAACAGTTTGCCGGCGTGGGCCAACGGCGCCGTATTGGCTACCGTTCCCAGGTAGGGCCGGTCAGTATCCTGGACACCGGGATCGTGGGTGAACGGATTGCGGTATTTACCGTATAGCTGTTTCCTGGCCTTCAGGTTGTTCAGGAAGCGCGGGGTTTTCACCCAGCGGCCACGAAAATCCACCGTACCGTTATTAATCCGGAACATGGAGATATAGCCGTCTGTGGACAGCGGAAAATCATCGGCAAACTTTGGTGGATAAAACCATTCTCCCCCAACCCGATAGAAAGCACCATTCAGGTCCGCCGGGATAGTACCCTCGACTTCACAGTCGAATACATCCGCCTCGAAACGGATTGGCGAAAAGAAGCCCTTTGGGGCGGGGCCATTGGTGAAATCAACCATAACTACTCCTGCTGGTATTCGTGATACCCGAAAATTATCACAGGCATCACGATTACGTATACAAAGCACCTTGTTTATTGTCAAAAAACCCCGAAAAAGCCAATTCCGAATTGAAAAAAGTCGTCAAAAATAGTTTACTTGAGCCCCGTAAAACTGCTTATTTTTCAAGGGCCATCCCCTATGCTCATCGGTATCCCCAAAGAGATCCATGAAGGCGAAAAACGCGTCGCCATCACCCCTGAAACCGCCGAAAAAATGCGCTCCCTGGGCTATGACATAGCCATGGAACGCGGCGCTGGCCAGGCTGCCAGTTTCAGCGATGAGGCCTATCTGGAGGCGGGTGTCCAACTGTTGGAAACAGAACGGGAAGTCTGGGAAAAAGCGGATATCGTCCTGAAAGTCAGGCCCCCTGAAACACATCCGGAATTATGCGTGGACGAAGCCGAACTTCTCCACAAGCACCAGACATTGATCAGCTTCATTCAACCCGGCATCAACACCGACCTGATGGCAAACCTGGCCAGGCGAGGCGGCACGGTTTTGGCCATGGACAGTGTGCCCCGTATTTCCAGGGCCCAGAAAATGGATGCCCTGAGTTCAATGGCCAATATCGCCGGCTATCGTGCTGTTGTTGAGGCAGCCCAGCATTTTGGCCGCTTCTTCACCGGCCAGATTACTGCAGCTGGCAAAGTCCCCCCTGCCAAGGTCCTGGTGATTGGTGCCGGTGTCGCCGGCCTTGCTGCCATCGGTGCTGCCAAAAGCATGGGCGCGATCGTGCGTGCCTTTGACACCCGCCCGGAAGTGAAGGAACAGGTGGAAAGTATGGATGCCGAATTCCTGCTGCTTGACTTCGAGGAAGATGGCAGCGGTGAAGGTGGCTATGCCAAAGTGATGAGCGAAGAGTTCATCAGGAAAGAAATGGAACTGTTTGCCCAACAGGCCATGGAAGTGGACATTGTCATTACCACTGCCCTCATTCCCGGCAAGCCCGCACCAGAGTTGTGGACAGAAGCCATGGTGGAAACCATGAAGGACGGCAGTGTTGTTGTTGACCTGGCGGCGGAAATGGGCGGCAACTGTAAACTGACAGAGGCCAACAAGGTAGTGGTCAAGCATGGTGTCACCCTGATTGGCTATACCGACCTGCCTTCGCGCCTTGCCACCCAGTCCAGCCAGTTATACTCCACCAACCTGTACCACTTGTTGTCTGATATGACGAAAGAGAAAGACGGTCAACTGTTGGTAGACATGGAAGACGAGGTTATTCGCGGTGCCACGGTTATCAAGGATGGAGAAGTCACCTGGCCGCCGCCCGCACCAAGATTGTATGCGGTCCCGGAGAAAAAACCGGAAACACCCCAGGCTGTTGCCCAGGCCTCCCACGAAGGTGCTCCCAGTGCCTTCAAGCAACTGGCGACCATGATCATCGGCGGTCTGCTTCTGCTGGCCCTGGGCTCCGTGGCGCCACCGGCATTCATGTCCCACTTCACGGTTTTCGTGTTGTCCTGCTTTATCGGCTACATGGTGATCTGGAATGTCACGCCTTCACTACACACACCATTGATGAGTGTTACCAATGCCATTAGCAGCATTATCATCATTGGCGCCCTGCTGCAGATATCAGCCCCCGGGGACATCAATAAATACCTGGCAGCGTTTGCCATTCTCATCACCAGTATCAATATCGTGGGCGGCTTTGCCGTCACCCAGCGCATGCTGGCGATGTTTCGCAAATAACCAGGCCGGGAGCAGAACATGTCTGAAGGAATTATCACCATGGCCTATCTGGCCGCCAGCATCCTGTTCATTCTGGCGCTTGGAGGCCTGAGCAACCAGGAAACGGCACGCCGCGGCAACTACTACGGCATGACCGGCATGGGCATTGCCCTGCTGGCCACCATAATCGGGATTGTCACGGCCAACTACGCCCTGATGTTCGGCTGCATTTTTGTAGGCGGCATCGTCGGCCTGATCCTGGCGAAAAAGGTTGAAATGACCCAGATGCCGGAACTTGTGGCCATTCTCCACAGCCTGGTTGGCCTGGCCGCCGTGATTGTCGGCTACGGCACCTTCCTGGATCACGGCATCAAACTCAGCGGCGTGGAACAGTCCATCCACAACGTCGAAATCTACCTGGGCATCCTGATTGGCGCCCTGACCTTTTCCGGTTCAGTGGTCGCCTATCTGAAACTCAGCGCCAGGATCGGCGGCAAACCGCTGACTCTTCCTGGCAGGCATTTCCTGAACCTGCTTCTGCTGCTTGCCGCCCTCTATTACCTGGTCGCCTTCATGAATGCCGAAGAAGGCGCCGGCATGAATGAACTGGTCATCATGACTGTCATTGCCCTGCTGTTCGGCATCCACATGGTACTGGCCATCGGCGGCGCCGACATGCCAGTGGTGGTTTCCATGCTCAACTCGTATTCCGGATGGGCGGCAGCGGCTACCGGCTTCATGCTCAGCAATGACCTGCTTATTGTGATTGGCGCCTTGGTGGGCTCGTCCGGCGCGATTCTCAGCTACATCATGTGTCGCGCCATGAACCGCAAATTCCTTTCAGTGATCGCTGGCGGTTTTGGCAGTTCAGGCGGCGGCTCTGCCAGCTCCGGCCCTGCAGGCAGCGAGGACGACATCCAGCCAATTGATGCCGAGTCAGTGGCCCACATGCTGCTGGCCGCAAAAAAGGTCATGATCCTGCCCGGTTACGGCATGGCCGTGGCCCAGGCCCAGCACTCCGTGTTCGAGATGAGCCGCAAACTGCGTGAAGCGGGCGTGAATGTGGGATTTGGTATTCACCCGGTGGCGGGACGTATGCCCGGCCACATGAATGTCCTGCTGGCAGAAGCCAGGGTGCCCTACGATATCGTTTACGAAATGGAAGAAATCAATGAGGACTTTCCGGAAGTGGATGTGTCCATCGTCATCGGGGCCAATGACATCGTCAATCCGGCTGCCAAGGAAGTCCCTGACAGCCCCATTGCCGGCATGCCGGTACTGGAATGCTGGCTGGGCAAGACCACCATCGTACTGAAACGCTCCATGGCTTCCGGTTACGCCGGGGTGGACAATCCCCTGTTCTACAAGGAAAACACCCGCATGCTGTTTGGCGATGCCAAGGCCAGCATCGATGACGTCCTCAAGAACCTTTAAGCTCAAGGGGCAGTGTTGCAGCCAGCATCACTGCCCTACACTGACAAACCCGGATCGCACTTAATAAGCCCCGTCATGTGCGACAATCTGTCGCATTTCCTTTATTTGACCCATTGGTAAAATTCCCCGTCATTTCATGAGGGGAAAATCATGTTCCATAAACCATGGCGAGCAGTGCTATTGCTCACCTTGATGCCGCTGTCTGCGCAAGCAGATCATCCTACTGTCGGGATTGCCGGCAATATCGGTGGCCCTATTATTACCAGTTCTGCCAACGTCATGGAAAAAGGCCGTCTGAGCGCCTCAATCCAGTACCTGTACCTGTCTTTCGAAGAAATCAGCGAAACCGACTTCGCATTCGCCACGGCCAATGGCATTGATGCCCATTCTGCTTCATCCCTGAGCAGAACCGCATTCAACCTCTCTTATGGATTCACGGACCGCCTGACCATGGGAATATCAGTTCCCCATATCCGCCGAACCGGACTTAAAAGCGCCGTTCATGAACACCATGAAGACGAGGATGTGGCTCATGACGAGGACATCGTGGAAGATCATCACGACGAGGAGATTACCGATGGCCATATCCTGGAAAGACTGGGTAATGCCGGCGGGCTGGGCGACACCCATCTGTTTGGTGCCTGGCAATTATCGGCTGACAAGACAGCAGGCAACTCGTCCCTGCTTTTCGGGGTCAAGGTGCCCACGGGCTCAGAAAATGAAACCAGCCTGGACGGTGTTCTCATTGAAGCCGAACTGCAACCTGGCTCCGGATCATGGGATCCCTTCATTGGCCTTGCGTACAGTCGCCAGCTCGGCGGTATGGGCTTAAGTGCCAGTGCGTTATACACCTTCGCCAATACCGGCTCATAGGGCACAAGCCTTGGCGATGTGTTCAACTACAATCTCGCTTTCACTTACGGCCTGATTGGCGATGGTCATACAGATCACAGTCATGATGAGCTGACCAGCAATCTGGTTTTTGAAATCAATGGAGAGTGGCGCGACCAGATGCAGATTAATGGCGTGAACGGATCCAATAGTGGCGGCAACGTCATCTATTTCTCTCCCGGCATAACGCTGAGCAAAGCTGTCTGGTCCCTGAGTGTTTCCTATGGCCGGGCCATGACCAATCTGAAGGGGCTTCAAAGCAAGCCTGAAGACAGGATGATCGTCCAGTTTGGCCGGAGCTTCTGACAAACAGGACTGGCAACTTAATCAAAAGACAGGTCTTTAAAAGCTGGCAGGTTTGGTTATCATTGACCCCTCATCGACTTTCCATGGGGAATAATAATGAAAACCAGCGCCCGTTTGCTCGTCCTGACTTCAGCGGTACTGGGCTGTTTCCAGGCCCAGGCACAATCCTGTGATAAAGCCTGCCTGGAAGATATTGCTGACCAGTATCGGGCCGCCTACCTGGCCCATGATCCGGAGGCAGTTGCCATTGCCGATAATGTAAGGTTCAGCGAAAACAACGTTGAAATGGCTTTTCCTGATGCCACCTGGGACACCATCACCGAGGAGCTTGGTCCTCCCCTGACCATATCCGATCCGGTCACAGGTCAGGCTGCCATTTTCACGGTCATCATGCAGAACGATACCCCCGGTTTTCTGGCGGCGCGGCTGAGGGTAGAAAACCGGGAGATTACGGAAATTGAGCACATCATTTCCACAAGGCGCAATCTGAGCAGCCCGCCTACCCCCATCGGGGATCACAATAATTACTCCCACGATCCCGCCATTGATGTCGTTGTTCCGGTCAGAGAACGGGCCAGCCGCGATGAACTGATGGCCCACGCCAGAGGCTATTTTTCCACCCTTGAGCACAACGATGGCGAGATTCGCGGCACCTGTTTCAACGAGGACGCCATCCGCCGTGAAAACGGCCTGCAATTTGACAAGATCAAGGCTGGTTTTGAGAGTGGCCGGTATTTATTCAATAACGAAGTTCGCAACTGGCCTATCCTGGTGGATGAGGAAAGACAGGTGGCGCTGTCCAGGGGCTTTATTGATCACAAGGGCGTACTGGATGAATATGAACTCACAGATGGAACTCCTACGCGCTCAATCTTCAGGGAACCCCATTCCTGGGCCTTCCTGGAAATGTTTGCTGTGCGCAATGGTTGCATAGACTCTGTTGTCGCCACATTCATCACCTCGCATTACAAACACCCTACCCCCTGGTCTGAATAAGGCATCCCCGAGAAGAAAAAAAGAAGCAAACAGGGCAGGCAGATTTTGCCTGCCCTGGTCGCCTCATGGGATGGGATGCCCTGCCTCGCTAACCTTGGGTATTACCCCGAGTAGTCACATGTTAATTACTCCACTATAGTGGGCATATCGTCTTCCTTGCAGTCTTGGTTATCGACTGAAGCTGACATGAATGTCACTGATACCGCACTGAGCCTCTTGTACCAATTCTACGGGCTGTCTTTTTTTCTACTCGGCCTGTCCGCCTATATCATTCCAGGCCGCAACCTCAATTTTTCCGTTTTCAGACACGCCCGTTGGCTCTCGGCTTTTGGCATCCTCCATGGTTTTGTAGGCTTTCTGGCCGGTGAGGCAAACCGTAATCCGGGCATCCTGTTGTCATGGTTCCTCATATTCTTTGTTGGCACCTCCTTTATGTGCATGCTGGAGTTCAGCCGCCGCATATGGAATGACTGCTCATTTGGCAAACACCTGCCCATCCACCCCATCTTCATCGCCTTGCTGCTGCTTCCGCAGATCTACATTTTCTTTGCTGTTGAAAACGTCACCGGGGGGCTTGATATCGGTTTTCGGCTTTTAATCGGCACACCTGCAATGATCATTGCAGGAATCGCTATTTTTTCCGACAGCTCGGGGGAGTCACCAGAACACCGACTGGCACACCTGATGCCCCTGCTAAAGGTGATGGCAATTGCCTTTATCCTGTTCGGGCTCCTTACGCCCTTTTCACCGATTCCCGTCACCGAGTTCAACTGGATACCCTCTACCTCGTTTTTCAATGAAACCTTTTCCATGCCTGTCCAGCTGCCCCGGACCATCTGTGCCGCCATTATCACCCTGATGATGGTCGATCTGGCCAGAAAGTCTTCACGGATCATTGAGCAGGATGCCCTGATCAGGGCGCAGCTTGAGGCCGATGAAGCCCAGTTCAGGGAACTCTTCGAAATGACCCCATCGGCTATTATTTCCATGGACAAAATGACTATCGTTGATTGCAACAAAGCTGCCCTGGATATGTTCAGACTCAAAGATAAAAGCGAACTCATCGGCAAGTCCCCTCTGCACATATCCCCTGAGTTCCAGCCCGCCGGGCAATTGTCGGAAGAGCTTGCCCAGGAGTTTGCAAACAGAACTTACAGAACCGGCCATACGGAATTTGACTGGAATCATCGTCGTAAAACCGGAGAGGTTTTTCCGTCTCGTATTTCCCTCACACTGATGAACACCCCAACCAGGCCGGTTTTACAGGGGATCATTTCCGACATGACCGAACAGAAAAAAGCTGAAACCGAGGTTGTGCGTTATCGCGAGCACCTTGAAGAGCTGGTCAAGGACCGTACGCAGGAACTTAATCAGGCTCTGAAGGAGGCTCGCAAAGCGAACGAGGCAAAATCGGTTTTTCTGTCAACCATGAGTCATGAATTGCGGACGCCCCTGAATGCCATTCTTGGATTCAGCCAGCTGCTGCAGCATCAGGATAATACTGCCAGGCACACTGAAGATGACCAGTACCTGCAGGAAATTCTTGATGCCGGCAATCATTTGTTATCGTTGGTCAATGACCTGCTTGATCTCAGCCGGATTGAAAGCGGTACGATCGAAATGAACTTTGTCGACATCAGGCTTGGCCCACTGGTCATTGCCTATCGCAGCCAGCTGCAGTCTCTTGCCGTACAGCGGCAAATTCAAATTGAGACTGTCTGTGATGAAAACCTGAAAGTATTTACCGACGAAACCCGTCTGAAGCAGGTGCTGCTCAACCTGCTCAGCAATGCCATTAAATACAATCGCAACGGGGGGAAGGTCAGCATTACCGCCTGTGCTGACAGTGATTATGAGGTCAGGATTGAAATCACCGATACCGGCCATGGAATCGCTCAAGACAATCTGGAAAAAGTGTTCCGTCCTTTCGAAAGGATTCGTTCCAGCCATGAGGAAATCGAGGGTACAGGAATTGGATTGGCGCTTTCCAAAAATATAGTCTCAGCCTTGCAGGGGCATATCGGCGTGATCAGCGAGCCCGGCAGGGGAAGCACCTTCTGGGTCCGAATACCCAGAAACAAACCGGCCGGCACATAAAAAACCCTCACCCACACTTTTTCTACGCAAAAAAAACAGCCTGATTTTCATCAGGCTGCTTTCTATGTCTTTCCTATGTCTTTCCTATGTCTTTTTACGTTTTACGTGCCTGGCAGACAGTCCGGTTATGACATCCGCTCAAACGGCAACCGTCGTACCCTGACGCCTGTCAGCTGGAACCAGGCATTGGCTACTGCCGGGGCAATGCCAGGTGTAGCAGGTTCACCGATGCCACTTGGCGGGATGACGTCCGAATCCATGATGTGAACATCAAATTCAGGGGCCTGATTCATCCTGATGACCGGATAGTTATGGAAGTTGGAAGTTTCCACCACACCATTTTCCATATGAATCTCATCATACAGTGCGGCACTGAGACCATACATGATGGCACTTTCCACCTGGGCTTCGATAATGTGGGGGTTAATGGGCAAACCGCAATCAACGGCGCAGTAAACCTTGTCCACTTGAATACGACCGGCGCGGTCCCTGGAGACATCCACCACCTGGGCGACACGACCGCCAAAGGCTTCAGTGAACGCGAATCCACGGCCCACGCCTGCCGGAACAGGTTTACCCCAGTTGGAACGCTCAGCCACCTGGCGAATCACGGCCTTGGAGCGTTCATCCTCCATCAGCTCCAGCCTGCCCTCGACAGGGTCCTTGCCTGCGGCAATCAGGGCCTCATCAATCAGGGTTTCCTTGGAAAACTGGGTATGAGTATGGCCAACAGAGCGCCAGAACAGCACCGGAACCCCGGCCTGGGCCATGTGGATATCCACGGTGACATTGGGAATATGGTAAGGCAGCTCACCGGCGCCCTCGAAAGTCAGGGCGTCCACACCATTCTGGATCATGCCTTCAAGGAATGATCCCTTGATCAGTGACTGGCCGACCACCCGGTTTTCCCAGGCAGTGATATTGCCCAGTCCATCCAGACCCACGCGCATTTTGTGGATGTTCATGGGACGGTAGAAGCCAGCCGCCATATCATCCTCGCGTGTGTACTGCAGTTTTACCGGGTAGCGCTCGCCTGTGGCTTTGAAAATGGAAGCCACTTCAATATCCAGGTCCGGATGGATATTACCGCGACGGCCAAAGCCACCGCCGGCATAAAGGTTCTCGACCTTGACGTTTTCCAATCCCACGCCGAAAAACTCGGCGACACGCTGCTGATCAACAGAAGGCATCTGGGTACCGGAGCGAAGGACATAATCACTGCCCATTTTCTCGATCGTGCAGTTCAGGGGCTCCATCGGGGCATGGGAGAGGAAGGGAAACTCATAGGTCGCATCAATGGTCTGGGCAGCAGAAGCCATGGCTGAAGCACTGTCACCTTCCACTTCCAGTGGTGTGCCAGGCTGTTCTGCCAGCGCCTTGTAATCCCGCAGGATATCGTCTGACCCACGCATTTCAGCATTACTGGAATCCCACTGTGTCACCAGGGCATCACGACCACGTTTGGCGGTGTGAAAATTCCTGGCCAGGACAGCAACGCCACGGGGAATTTCCACGACATCCACCACTCCCGGAATCTTGCGCGCTTCAGTGTCATCAAAGGAAACCAGTCGGGCACCAAAACGGGGGGCGTGAGCAACAACGGCCGTCATCATGCCCGGACGCTGTATATCTATAGTGAAGGTAGCCTTGCCCGTGGATTTTTCCACGCTGTCCACTTTCGGCAGACTGGTGCCGATCAGCGTGAACTGATCAGGAGTTTTCAGGTCAACATTTTCAGGCACCGGCAGGGAGGCTGCTGCTTCGGCGAATTCACCAAACCCTGCCTGGCGTCCAGTTGTGGCGTGACTGATAATGCCCTTGCTGACTGAAACTTCCTCATCCGGCACATCCCACACCGCCGCAGCCGTGCTGACCAGCATGGCACGGGCAGCTGCACCGACAGTACGGTACTGCACCCAGCAGTTGGGAATACTCATGGAACCACCGGTTCCCTGCAAACCCAGCATCAGGTGCATATAGAGCGCAACATCAGCCGGCGCGGACTCCACCTTCATCTGACTCCAGTCAGCATCCAGTTCTTCTGCAATCAGGGTGGCCAGGCCTGTGTAGATGCCCTGTCCCATTTCAGTGTGCTTGGAAATAACGGTAACAGTATTATCCGGAGCAATACGGACAAAGGCGTTGGTCGGCCAGCTGGTCGGTGGCGGCCCGAACTGGGCCATGGCATTTTTCACCGGAATGTGGAAACCGATAATCAGTCCGGTTCCCAGTGCTGAGTTTTTCAGAAATTCTCGTCTGTCCATGGTTCTCTCCCCAATCGGCCCCTCAGGCCATGCTAAGTCCTGTCAGGCCGTCGTAAAGCCCTGTCCAGAACACCATCAGCGGCGCAGGGACAAGGCCAGATATGACGTTAAATTCATGGTGTTGAATCTGCCAATCATAGCAGAGACCGGGCCCGGGTGAGTAGAGGCAGAATGCCGGGATCCTGCCTGGAAGAGCTGATTAATCAGCGCAATCGATGCACTTGTCGGCAAATGGGATGGCTTCCAGACGCTTTTCGCCTATAGGCTTGCCGCAGCTGGCACAATCGTAATAATCACCGGACTCGATTCTGATCAGGGCACGCTGAATCTGGCCCAGTTCCATCCTGCCCTCTTCCTCAAGGGCATGCACCAGTTCATTGTTTTCCATTTCAGTAACCTGCTCACTGAACTTGGCACTGACCGGTTCATCTTTATGGTAGATGTGCTTGTGGGTTCTTTCGACCCGTGACAACAATTCCTGCTGTTTTGCCAGCAAGGCTTGCCTGGTTTGCTCAAGATCCATAAAAATCTCCGATATGCTGAAGGTTCAGGCCTGTTGCCCGAATCTGGTTATGACTGGGGAAAAGTATACCCGGAAATGGCCTGTTGGGCGGTTGAGGCAAGTCAACGGCCCGCGCCGCCATGCTAAAACACTGAAGCACAGGAAACGTAAATTTATGTGCTGCCGGTGTATAGCGGTCAATCAAGACTGCGGCTGATTTCCATCAGATCTGCCAGGGATCTTGCCCCCAGCTTTTTCATCATATTGGCACGGTGAAATTCCACGGTGCCGTTCGAGATATCCAGGGTTTCGGCGATAACCTTGTTGGTCAGACCTTCGGTGACCAGCTGGTACACCTGTTTTTCCCGGGACGTGAGATTGTCCAGCAGAGACTTGAAATGCGAGGTCTCTTTCAGTTTTTTCTGCCTGGTGCGGCTTTCCTGAATGGCCTCCCTGACCTGGGACAGCAACTCCGAACGGGTGAAGGGTTTTTGCAGGAAATAGAAGGCCCCTTCCCTGACGGCATCAACCACATCGTTATAGCGGGATTCACCACTGATAAACAGGATGGGGATATTGTTGCCCCTGCGCAAAAGTTCGGACTGTACTTCCAGCCCCTTCATTCCCGGCATCTGATTGTCCAGCACCAGGCAGCCGATTTCCCGGATTTCCTTCTGTGCCAGGAAGGCCTCACCGGAACCAAATTTTTTGGCCGGGATACCCTCGTTTTCAAGGATGGCATAGATGATTTCCTGAACCTGCTCCATGTCGTCGACGATATAGACCATGGGTTCCTGATCAGGTGTAGTTGTAGATTGATTGTTTGTTGAATTGTCTGCAGTCACTTTTTTTATTCTCTCAAAACCCGGAGGCTATAACATCCTGATATTGACTCCGGTTCCATGTGTAGCTCTTATTATTACGGCTATTTTTATGGCAAGTTTAGCGCCCGGTAGGCACTAATGCCTGTTGAAAGCCTCCCAGCAATGTCGAATTTTATCGCCTAGTGCCATGGGATCGAAGGGCTTTTCAATCACTTCAAACCCGCCGATGGCCTTGAAATGCTCAAGTTCCTCCTGCTGCACTTTGGCGGTCATGAACAACACCATGACCCGGTCAAGGTTGTACCGGCTTTTCAGGTGTTCAAGGGTGCCGGGGCCATCAAGCTCCGGCATCATGACATCATTGTCAGCGGGGATCCACTGATAGCTGAGAAAGAGTCAACCCGAAACCTGTCGTCCTATTTCCAGAACGCCTGATCCCTGCTTATCCTGGCGCTTGCCAATTGCTCCTTCTTGCTCCTTGCTCCTACATGCCTGTAAACTGGCTTCCCCTTTGAGAAAAGGCGTTCCTCTGGACCATTTTCTGGATAAGTCATGAAAGTAACATCATTGGCCATAGCACAAGACGGCGTCGCCCTGTCGCTTCCCCTGTTCAATGCCCGGGTTCCCGCAGGCTTCCCGTCCCCTGCCGATGACTACATCGAAACCGGCCTGGACCTTAACGAGTTTCTGGTAAAGCACCCCAACGCCACCTTCCTGGCGCGGGC
>CAZBBS010000029.1:12918-32377 GCA_964490145.1 uncultured Enterobacteriaceae bacterium | reverse complement strand
ACCTCTGCCTCCGGAGGGCAGCGCTCTATCCAGCTGAGCTACGGGCGCTAAACTTTTATCTTTTATCTGAAACTCATTTCTGCCCTAAGGGGCAGCGCCGCTCTTTCTTATCCCGCTGAGCTACGGGCACTAACCTTGTATCTTGTATCTTGCCTCTTGCCTCTCGAGACAGGCGGCAATAATACTGAAATTCAAGCCTGCTCACTAGTGAAAAGATGGCTGCCTGCTTTGACCATCCAGAACGGTCCCGGATTTGACCATTGTCAACGTACATCACCCCCCGTGCGTTAAGATGATCAGAGACATTACTGGAGCACTAAAACATGGAAAAGCGTACACCCGGATATTTACGATGGGTCTTAGGAAGCAGATTATCTGATAATCTTCTCCTGAGACTATGTATACAGTAAGAAACCGCTACTACAAAAATTCTAAAATCAGTGAAGCCCGGTTTCGTCGTTTACTGAAAGGTTTTTCAATGGACCTTTCAGCTTCCGATACAGCCCGGCTGACAGGTATCTCAGTGAGAACTGTCAACACGATTTATCTCAAGATCCGAGTTCGGATCGCTGAGTATTGCGAATCACAATCGCCTTACTCAGGAGAAGTAGAGCTGGACGAATCATACTTCGGCCCCAGGCGAATTCGCGGTAAGCGAGGTCGTGGGGCTGGTGGTAAAACGATAGTCTTTGGCATCTTTAAACGTAATGGACATGTCTTCACAGAAATTGTCCCAGATGCGCGAAAACGTACATTATTACCGCTTATTCGTGGCCGAGTAAGCCTGGATAGCATCATCCACACTGATGGGTGGAGAGCTTATGACGGCTTAGTAGATGTTGGATACGCAAAGCATTTTCGTGTCTCTCATGGAGACAATGAATTTGCACATGATCAATCCCACATCAACGGCATCGAATCATTTTGGGCGTATGCAAAGCTACGCCTTAGTAAATTTAAAGGTGTGCCGAAGCATACCTTTTATCTGCATTTGAAAGAGACGGAATTTCGTTTCAATCATCGCAGAGATAACTTAAACAAGGTCTTGATGAAGCTGTTAAGATTAAACCCAATTTAGTCAATCTGCTTCCTAAGACCCTATATTAATTAGATATCGCACGAGTAATTTAAGGAAAACCATCGGGATATCCCTCAAATACGTCAGCTAAACCGGAAGCACGCCAAAACGTCTGTCTACCCCGATGTGTACGACAATTGATGGCAGATTCTTTAGCCAAACCCGCAAGACCCGGCCATGAACAGGAAACGGCTGGTAATAAAAAGTGTCGGTTTTTCAAAAGGTTCCAACTGGATATGGGCCAAGCATTCACGTAGAATGCCGCCCTCCTCCCCCAGGCCAGATTTTCAGACAAGACTGTGACAGACCCTGATGCCAACAAGCCGGCAGAGCCCGCCGAGACGACACCTGTTCGCCGCATGCCGCGCTCTTTCGCCGCTCTGGAATCCATCCCCTTTCGCTGGCTGGTATCCAGTCTGGGAACGTTTTTCCTGGCCATGCAGGGACAGTTGGTGGTCCGTTCTTTACTGGCCTGGGAGCTGACCCAAAGCACGTTTTCACTGGCGCTGGTCAATCTGGTAATCGCCACCCCCATGGCCATCGGGCTGCTTTTTTCAGGTGCCATCATAGACCGGGTGGAAAGGCGCGGTCTGACCATCATCAGTCAGACGATCGTCCTGCTCAACGAACTGATCGTGCTGGTTCTGCTGTTGACCGGTGTTATCGAGTTCTGGCACCTGCTGTTGACCGCTTTCATCCTGGGCATGAATTTCCCATTTCTGATGCCCACCCGAACCGCCATGATTTATTCCCTGGTCGGCAGGGACAAACTCGGCAACGCCATGGCCCTGCAGGCAACCTCCCTGAATGTGGCGCGTATCGTCGGGCCGGCTGGCATGGGCCTGCTTATTCCCCTGATCACCATGGAAGGGGCGTACACACTGTCTATCCTGCTGTACCTGTTCTCCATCCTTGCCATGTTCAAATTGCCCAGGTCCTTCCCGGAAAACAAAGAGCACAAGGGCTTTTTTGATGATGTCACCTACTCATTCAAGTATGTGGCCAAAAACCGTGCCATTCTGCTTTGCCTGGTGTTCGGGTTGTTCCCGATGCTGCTGGCACTGCCCATCATCAGTTTCCTGGTGGTGTTCACCGAATCCATCTGGCATGTCAGTGAAACCAAGCTGGGCATCCTCATGGGCTGCGTCGGGGGCGGCGGGATCATTGGCTCTCTGCTGGTGGCCCGATTAGGCGATACCATGAAACGGGCGCGAACCATGATGGTCGCCGCAATGTTTTTTGCCGGGTTTCTTGCCGGATTCAGCATCAGTCACTGGTACTACCTGGCGCTGCCTTTCCTGTTGGTGGCTAATGTATTTGCCAACATGAGCCAGACCCTCAATCAGACCCTGGTGCAATTGCTGGCTGACCATGAGGTCAGGGGAAGAATGTCCTCCCTGATGATGCTGTCTGTTGGGCTTACCCCCCTGGGTGTGTTGCCTGTAGCGTATTTCTCGGAAATATTCGGCATTGCCATCACCATGTTCGCCGCCTGCATCATGCTGGTCTTTGTGGTCCTGCTGTTTTTCATCTTCAGCCCCACACTACGTACGCTGGATGACGACAGCCGACTGAACAACATCCATGAGGTTGAAGGCTGACTGCGCAAAACCGGTTATAGGCTATAATCACCCGACCTTAACGCTTTACCAATCAGCCAAGGATTACAGGGTATGTCCTCACCTGCCAGCAGCGCTTCCCTTTCCCCCTGGACTCCCCTGCGCAACAACCGCATCTTTTTCTATCTGTGGATTGCCACGCTGGTCTCCAATATCGGCACCTGGATGCACGATGTGGGTGCCGGCTTTTTATCCACCGAACTGACTGATTCCGAATTCGTTGTGGCCCTGATGCAAACGGCCACCTCGCTGCCGGCCTTTTTCCTTCTTCTCCCATCCGGTGCCTTGGCTGATATTTTTGATCGGCGCCTGTATTTGTTGACTGCCGTCATGGGTCAGACTGTTGTCGCGGCATTTCTCGGTTTTCTGACCATTTCGGGTCTTGTGGAAGTGTGGTCATTGCTGCTGCTCACGCTCTCGCTGGGCATAGGAACAGCCATGGTGATGCCTGCGTGGCAGTCCATCATTCCTGAGGTGGTGCGCAAGGAAGACCTTCCGGGCGGCATTGCCCTGAACACCATCGGCATGAATATTTCCCGGGTGCTCGGTGCTTTCATCGGTGGCCTGATCATGGCTGCCGCTGGCCCAGGTGCTGTCTTCGTGACCAATGCCGTCACGTTTACGCTTATCATCATTGTGCTGATTCGCTGGAAACGGGTTCCCCCGGAAACGGCCCTGCCGCCAGAGCCCCTTATGCCAGCGGTTAAAACCGGCCTGCGCTATGCCCGTCACTCCCCCGCCCTGCTGCACTCCATCTACCGCAGTATCGGGTTCTATTTCTTTGCCAGCGTGATGTGGGCACTGTTTCCCCTGATTGCCCGCGAGTTGCTCAATGCCGATGAATTCCGGTATGCCATGCTGTTTGCCTTTATCAGTGTCGGCGCCATCATCAATGCCATGTTCCTGCCGCGCATGCGAGCACGTTTCACCAATGATCAGATGATCACGGCCGCCTCCATGGCCTTTGCCACCGGCATGATTATTACTGCCTACACCCAGATTTATGTTGTGGCCTTGTTTACCCTTGCCCTGTGCGGTTCGGCCTGGATCACGGTGATGACCTGTGCCCAGACTGCCGCCCAGACAGCCCTGCCCAACTGGGTACGGTCTCGGGGCATGGGTGTGTTCCTGACGTTTTTTATGGGATCCCTGGCATTGGGACCAGCCTTGTGGGGCGGACTGGCCCAGGCCACATCGATACCTGTTTCCATTTATACCGCTTCAGGCTGTCTGATCCTTGCAGCTTTTTTCACGCGACGCTGGCCAGTCAGTGGCAATGAGAAACTGGACCACACCCCGGCGAAACACTGGAAAAAACCGGAACCAAGAATTGCTATCACACCACAACAGGGGCCTGTGATGGTGACGGTGCGTTATCGCGTTCAGCCTGATGCGCGCGAGGAATTCCTGCGTGCCATGGAGCAACTGGGCAAGGCCAGACGGCGTGATGGTGCCTGGGAATGGGGTATCATGGAAAATATCCGCGAGGAAAACTGCTTTCAGGAATTCTACCTGGTGCACACCTGGCTTGATCATTTACGTCAGCATGAGAGAATCAGCACCCAGGACGCCTTGATCCAGACAAAGATTCACGAATTCCTCGAGGAAGGCACTAGGCCGGAAGTTTCCCACTTTATTAAAAACCCGTAACAAACGAATACCGCGGACAAACGCGTTTGCCCCTGGCAGGACCATTCCGTGAGTAATAACACACAGGTGCATTCCTTCGCCCTGAACTTTTTACAGGCCCTGGTGAACCAAGTAACCAGGTTGGACAATTATTTAAAAAACGCATGAGTGAGCGCAGTAGCTGCAACTGACGTCAACCAAGGAGCAAATATCATGGCCAATGAAGGATTTCATGAAGACCCCAATGACCTGAGTGATGAAACCAAAGACATGCATCGTGCCATCGTTTCCCTGATGGAAGAACTCGAAGCTGTTGATTGGTACAACCAGCGTGTTGATGCCTGCAAGGATCCGGCCCTGAAAAAAATCCTGGCGCATAATCGGGATGAGGAAAAGGAGCATGCTGCCATAACCCTGGAATGGATTCGCCGCCAGGACCCAACCTTCGACAAGGAACTGCGCGATTCCCTGTTCAAGGATGGAGAAATCGGTCATCACGATTAATACCGGCAACCCCTTATGCTAAACAGTGAGTCCCTGCTGACCTTTATTGCGGCTTCTTCCCTGCTGTCGCTGGCGCCGGGGCCTGACAACATTTTTGTTCTGACGCAGTCTGCCCTGTATGGTCGACGTGCTGGCATTCTGATCACGCTGGGCTTGTGCACGGGCCTGATTTTTCATACCACGGCTGTTGCACTTGGGGTGGCGGCTATTTTTATGGTCAGTGCTACCGCTTTCACTGCGCTGAAACTGGTCGGTGCTGCCTACCTGATCTATCTTGCCTGGGGGGCCTTCAGGGCCTCGGCGCAAAGTCTGGACAATGGCCCAAATACGACCTGCCCCGAGGCATTGGCCTTATATCGGCGGGGTATCATCATGAATATCACCAACCCGAAGGTAGCCATATTTTTCCTGGCCTTTCTGCCGCAGTTTGCAGACGAATCAGCTGGCAATCTCTCCGGCCAGCTCCTGCTGCTGGGCCTGGTGTTCATTCTGGCAGCCCTGGTCATTTTCTCGATCATTGCCTCTCTGGCAGGCCTGATTGCTGACCATCTGCAGAAATCTTCCCGGGCCCAGTTACTGCTGAACCGTACTGCCGCCTTGATATTTACTGCCCTGGCGCTGCGCCTGGCAACGGCCACCCGGTAAAAACACCTATATTTCCAGGGTTTTCAACGAGTCATAGGTGTGTCGCTGCTCAAAGAGTAGTCAATTTTCCATCTGCCCATGAATAAAGGTCTGACAACCTCTATAATACTCGCCCGCGCAGCAATTTCTAAGGGGAGAAATGCGCAGATTTCGGGACACTGCGAATGTTTCGTCATTATTCCAAGATCCCTACAACACAATAAGGATGCATATGGCTAGTGCAAAAACTGAAAAAACCAAAGCGATAAAAGAACAGGCCGACGATCTTTCCACTGAAAACCTGGATGATCAGATTGCCGCATTTCTGGCATCTGGAGGCAAAATTCAGCAGATCCCCCTTGGTGTTAGCGGTCAGGTAGCCACATCAGGCCCCCGCCACATCACCCTGGGCAAACGTCACGCCAACTAACCTTGATGACTTTTTCAGGCTTCCGCCTTACCCGGCAGACCGCCTTCCAGAATTAACCTGTAACCCAGGTAGACAAGAAACCCGTTGAACACGGGTTTTTTTGTGCCCGACGCATTTATAGCCAGGGCTTCGAACCTCTATAATGCCGACTTGAATCCCTGATATCCCGAATTGCCGACGATGAGCAGCAACATCAAGAAAATACAGTACGACACCCTGAAACACCTGCTCCCTGCCAGGGAAAGGCAGGCCCATAAGGGTGATTTCGGCCATGTGCTGGTCATAGGAGGAAACAAGGGGTTTGGAGGCGCTGCCCTGATGGCGGCCATGAGTGCCGCCCGCAGCGGGGCCGGCCTGGTGTCGGTTGCCACCCATATCTGCTACACCAGTGCCATGCTTGCCCGTTGCCCGGAGCTCATGGTCACTGCAATCAACAACAGTGACGATCTTGTGGACGCCCTGGCACCGGCAACGGCTGTCCTGCTTGGCCCTGGCCTTGGACAGGATGAATGGGGACAGGGCTGTCTGCGTGGCGCCCTGTCAGCTCTTGCTGAACATCCACGCCCCCTGGTTTTGGATGCGGATGCCCTCAACCAGATCAGCCTGGGTGAATACCAGGAATTTCTTGCGCATAAAGAATTGTTAGTACTTACCCCTCATCCTGGAGAGGCCGCCCGTTTACTCAACACCAGTACCAGGGAGGTTCAGGATGACCGCGAAGCCGCAGCCACCCGTTTACAGGCACAATACGGGGGGACGGTAGTTCTCAAGGGGGCCGGTTCACTGGTCTGCTCTGAACAGCATGGACGCATTCAACTTGAGCAATGTATACATGGCAATCCCGGTATGGCTTCCGGCGGCATGGGAGATGTCCTGGCTGGTGTGATAGTCGGCCTGATTGCCCAGGGCCTGGAACCTGTTGATGCCGCGCGCCTGGCTACCTGCGTACATGCCAAAGCCGGTGATATTCAGGCTGCTGCGCACGGCCAGCGTGGTATGCTTGCCACCGACCTGATCAATGATATCCGTCACCTGTTGAATCCCTGAACACCATGAATCACACGCTGTTTCTCGCCGATGAAGAGGCAACCGTGGCCTTTGGCCAAAGGTTGGCCGAGGCCTGTGCCGGCAAAGCCCTCATTACCCTCAGCGGCAATCTGGGTACGGGCAAAACCACCCTGACCCGGGGCATCATCAGGGCTTTCGGGCATCATGGTGCCGTAAAAAGCCCCACCTATACCCTTGTGGAGCCCTATGACCTGTGTGGCTTCAACATATTTCACTTTGATCTATACCGCCTGGAAGACCCGGAAGAACTGGAATTCATCGGTTTCTGGGACTATCTGGAGGAAGATGCCCTCATCATCATCGAATGGCCGGAAAAAGCCGGCCACGTGCTGCCCCCCGCCGATCTGGCACTCACCCTACGCATTCAGGACAAAGGACGGGAAATCAGCTGGACTGCCCATACCGGACGCGGAGAACAGTTTGCCCACCGCCTGAATCGTTAATTTCCCGCCCACCCCACTAAAGCTCGAAAAAACACTAGATATCCATCATAACTTTCTGTAAATTATAGAAATATTTCTCTGATTTTGGCCGAGCTGATTGCAGAGTCTATGAAAACCCTGTTCAGGACAATCATTGCCGCTTGCTGCTGCCTCATGGCCGTCGCCAGTAAGGCAGCCACCGTGGAAAATGTCAGGGTCTATCGGGCCCCTGAGTACACACGCCTGGTGTTTGACCTCAGCGCCAACATCGATCACAAGGTGTTCAGCCTAGATAATCCGGACCGGATAGTCGTGGATTTGAGCAATGCCGAACTCCATGCCGACTTTTCCGCTCTTGACCTGGCCGGCACGCCCATCAGCGCCATACGCAGCGCCCCCCGTGATGGCGGCGATTTTCGTGTCGTTTTTGACATGAACCTGAAAACCCAGCCCCGCACCACATTGCTTGAACCCAATGACCAGTATGGTAATCGTCTCGTCATCGACTTTTACGATGAAGGGGCTGGCCGGATCCAGGTTCCACTCAAATCCACCGCCCAGGTAGACGATGAAAAGCGGGATATCGTGGTTGCCATCTCTGCAGGGCACGGTGGAGAAGACCCCGGTGCTATTGGTGTTGATCGCCTGCAGGAAAAGCGGGTCACCCTGGCCATTGCCCGTGAAATTGAGAAGCAGCTCAACGCCATGCCAGGCTACCGCGCTGTGATGGTACGCAATGGCGATTACGGTATGACCCTGAAGCAGCGCACCCGCATCGCCCACCAGAACAACGCGGATTTCTTCATTGCCATCCATGCTGACTCTTTCAAGAAAAGTTCAGCCCGGGGCGTGACGGTATATGCTCTTTCCCAGAAAGGTGCCACCAGTGAACATGCCCGCCTGCTCGCGGAAAAGGAAAACGCCGCTGATCTGATCGGGGGTGTTGGCTCGGTGAGCCTGGATGACAAGGATGAGTTGCTGCGGAGTGTTCTGCTGGACCTGAGCATGACAGCCTCCATTGCATCCAGCCTGGAAGCCGGGGAAAAAATCATTGCAGCACTGAGCGACGTTACCCACATGCGCCGCAACACCGTGGAGCAGGCCAATTTCGTGGTTCTGCGCAGTGCGGATATTCCGTCGCTGCTGATCGAGTCCGGCTATATCACCAACCCCACCGATGCACGCAACCTGGATTCGTCATCCTGGCGCCAGCATTTTGCCTCTGCCATTGTTCAGGGCATCACCGCCTGGTTCTTTGATACACCACCACGCGGCACGCTGGTAGCCTGGCAAAAACTCAATGGGGGAACGCCTGCCAGCTACACCATTAGCCGGGGCGATACCCTGTCGGAAATAGCCGAACGCTTCGGAGTCTCCCTGACCTCCCTGAAACAGGCCAACAATATCAGCGGCAACAATATACGGGTTGGCCAGGTAATCACCATTCCCAACCACCTGTTCGCTGCCAATACTGTGAGCTTTGTGGAACACACTATTACCCGTGGCGAAACCCTGTCGGGGATAGCTGAAGACTACGCCATCCCGCTGCAGCGCCTGCGTGATACCAACCAGTTGAAAAACGACAGGATCAGGGTTGGACAGGTTATCCGCATCCCGTCTTCCTGATCCCCAAAACCTGCCAGTCCGGTTCCACCTTTCTCCTGACATCGTGACGTTGTAAACTCCTGTTCTTCATCCCTGTCCTGAACGCAGGGCAATTCCAGCAGTTATTCACGAGTCATGACCTCAAACCGGGCACGCATACATCTACTCAGCCAACGCCTGAGCAACCAGATTGCTGCCGGTGAAGTTGTCGAGCGCCCGGCCTCCGTCATCAAGGAACTGTTGGAAAACAGCATAGATGCCGGTGCCGACCGCATTGATATCGAACTGGAAAAAGGGGGTATCAAACTGATTCGCATCCGTGACAACGGCATGGGCGTGGAAAAAGACGATCTTCCCCTGGCCCTGAACCGGCATGCCACCAGCAAGATTGAGGAACTGGACGATCTGGAAAACATCACTTCTCTGGGATTCCGCGGAGAAGCACTTGCCAGTATCAGTTCAGTCTCCCGCCTGGTGATGATTTCCCGCACACCTGAAGCTGACAAGGCCTGGAAGGTGGAAACTGAAGGCCGAAACATGGAGGCGAAAGTCAGCCCTGCTGCCCACCCACCCGGCACCAATGTGGAAGTTCGCGACCTGTTTTTCAACACGCCCGCGCGTCGAAAATTCCTGCGCACCGAACAGACAGAATTCAAGCGCATTGATGAAATGGTCAAACGCCTGGCCCTGGGTCATTTTGATGTGGGGTTCAATGTGCAGCATAACCAACGCGCCGTGCATCGTTATGACAGGGCTGATTCAGAGACAGCCAGGCAGAGACGGGTGGCGCAAATTTGCGGCCCGGCCTTTATCGACAACAGCGTTGTGATAGAGATGGCCTCCAGCGGCCTGCGCCTGTGGGGCTGGGTGAGCCTGCCGACTTTTTCCCGCTCCCAGGCTGACCTGCAGTATTTTTATGTCAACGGCAGGGCCATTCGCGACAAGCTGGTAACCCATGCCATCAAACAAGCCTATCGTGACGTGCTGTTCCATGGCCGTCATCCGGCCTTTGTCCTGTATCTGGAACTGGACCCGACACTGGTGGATGTCAACGTGCACCCCACCAAGCATGAGGTGCGTTTTCGCGACAGCCGCCTGGTGCACGATTTCCTGTTTACGGCCCTTCACAAATCCCTGGCTGACGTACGTCCGGAAAACGCACTGGAGCGACGGGAAGTCGGAACAGAAACGGAGCTGGGCGCTTCACACAACTTCCAGCAATCAAGCATCAATTACGGCGTCCCGGGTGATGACAATACCAGGATAGGCAGTTTAAACCTGGTGCTTGATAATAAAGAAGGCAGGGCCTGGTCGGTGGACAACGCAGGTACCCGACGCCCTGTGTCGCCCTCTTACCTGGGCTCCGTGCAGGATTTCATGTCAAAAAACCTTGCGGAACTACCGGCGGACAACGAAGACATTCCTCCACTGGGCTATGCCATTGCCCAGCTCCACGGCGTTTACATCCTGGCCCAGAATGCACTTGGGCTGGTGGTTGTAGATATGCATGCTGCCCATGAACGCATTACCTATGAACACATGAAAGCGGCCATGGATGAAGACGGCATCAAGAGTCAGCCACTGCTGGTTCCGGTTGCACTGGCCGTCAGTGAACGGGAAGCGGACGCTGCCGAGGAGCACCAGGATGATCTGGCAGCCCTGGGACTGGCACTTGAGCGGATGGGACCGGAGTCCCTGAGCATTCGCCAGGTGCCGGTTATTCTGAAAAGCGCAGATGTGGAGCAACTGGTGCGCGATGTGTTGTCGGACTTTCTCGAACATGGCAGTTCGGATCGAATAACGGCGCATCGCGATGAGATTCTGGCCACCATGGCCTGTCATGGCTCGGTACGGGCTAACCGTCAACTGACCATCATGGAAATGAACGCCCTGCTTAGGGACATGGAAAAAACGGAACGCTCAGGCCAGTGCAATCATGGCCGCCCCACCTGGACCCAGATGTCCATGAACGACCTGGACAAACTGTTTCTCCGGGGACAGTGAAGCATTAACCAGGAAAGGACTGGACGTTAACCGCTGTTCCCCAGCAGCGTGAAATCAACGGAACCTGTTCATCCGGCTTGCCGCTGGAATAAAACACAATAGCTGAATCAGCATGTTCAGTGCGCAGCAAATCCTGTTCCGCCAGCACACTTCCCAATCGCCGCGCAACGGCATCGTCCGTATCAATAATGGCTATATCCTGTCCCGCAACGCAACGAATCTGGTCAGCAATAAAAGAATAATGCGTGCAGCCTAGCACTATGGTGTCTGCACCCTTGGCAACCAGAGGCGTCACATAGTTGTCCAGCATTGCGGTTATTCGACTGAGGTCCATTACCGGTTTTTCGATTTCCTCAACCAGGCCGGGGCAAGGCACGGTAATAAATTCCACCTGGGTTTCAAAACGGCTTTTCAGGTCGACAAACTTGTCGCTGGCCAGGGTGCCTTCGGTGGCCAGCACACCCACCACACCGGAGCGTGTCTGTTTTACCGCTGGCTTGATGGCAGGTTCCATGCCGACAATCGGAAGGCTGTATTCCTGTCGCAGCATCTTTACTGCAGCAGCAGTTGCCGTATTGCAGGCAACTACCACAGCCTTTACTTTCTGTGAAAGAAAAAAATCCAGGATCCGGCGTGATCGTTCAACGATGAATTCATCACCTTTGGGGCCATATGGAGCATGGGCAGAATCTGCCACATAGATCAATGCCTCAGCGGGTAGCAACTGGTGGATACGAGACAGGATGGACAGGCCGCCTACGCCGGAATCGAAAACGCCTATAGGTAAACTGGAACTCATGGAACAACAGCTTTTCAGTCCTGGAGTAAAATATGGTTTACGTTTTTAATGAGGCACAGGATACAAGATGCAAGATGCAAGGGGTATTCTTTCCGGCGCACCTGAACCCTATCTCTTGCATCCTGTATCTTGTATCTTTCCTGAAAAAATCCCTGTAAGCGAATTCACCCTTGTCACCGGAAAATCCCTCCTTGCCTGTCCTCTGTCTCACCGGCCCCACTGCTGCCGGCAAGACCGCCATCGCCCTGGAGCTGGCCAGGCATCATAACTTCGAAATCATCAGTGTCGATTCAGCCCTGGTGTATCGCGGTCTGGATATAGGCTCAGGCAAACCGGACCAGAAAACGCTGGCAGAGATACCCCACCACCTGGTGGATATCCGGGATCCTCTGGAACCCTATTCCGCAGCGGATTTTCGCCGTGACGCCATCCGAATTGCCGGGGAAATTATTGACGCCGGCAAGCGGCCCTTGCTGGTGGGCGGCACCATGCTCTATTTCAAGGTCCTTGCTGAAGGCATGGCAGGCATGCCCTCAGCAGATGAAAAAATCCGCAAGCAAATTCTGGCGTTGGCAGAAAGTGAAGGCTGGGCTGGTGTACACCGTCGGCTGGCGCAGGTAGACCCGCCATCAGCAGCACGCATACACCCCAATGATCCCCAACGCCTGATGCGGGCACTGGAAGTTTTTGAGAGCACCGGAAAAACCCTGACCGAACATCATGAAGAGGGACGGCAGCAGGACAACAGTCTGCCGGACTACCTGTCCAATCTGGTGTTTATTGCCGTACATCCGGAACAGCGTTCTGTTTTGCACCAGCAAATTGCCGATCGTTTTCACATCATGCTGGAACAGGGATTGGTTGATGAAGTCACCAGACTCTATGAACGAGGCGACCTGAATCGCGACCTGCCGGCCATCCGATCCGTGGGTTATCGACAGGTGTGGGACTACCTCGATGGAGCCTTTGATTATGACACGATGGCCCAAAAAGGAATCGCAGCTACACGCCAACTGGCAAAGCGCCAACTGACCTGGCTCAGGAGTTGGCCTGATTTATTTCGGATAGAGACTGAAAACAGCATTGAAAGTGAAAATATTGTGAAGAAGTGCTTGAAAATTCTCGATCAAGACTCCATTAAGTAGAGGAAGGTATTCAACCGGTTCTATAATTGGTTGCCTGTGGAATTGGAATCCACTTTTTGTCTGGGGCTTTTGCAGTGGCAATTTTTTAAGCCCCAATAATAAAAACAGTTATTGGAGAGACACCATGTATAAAGGGCACTCTTTACAAGACCCTTTCCTCAATGTCCTGCGCAAAGAAAAAGTGCCTGTTGCCATTTACCTTGTCAGCGGCATCAAACTTCAGGGTCAGATTGAATCCTTCGACCAGTTTGTCATTGTATTGAAGAACACTGTTAACCAGATGGTATACAAGCATGCCATTTCAACGGTAGTCCCCAGTCGCCAGGTGCGCGTCCCTATGGCCGGTGGTGACAATGCCGATGACGATTCAGCAGGCAATTCCTTCTGATCAGTTAACAGGTAACCTCCTGAGGTTCTGTCTATTTTTTTCGAACGCCCTGATAGTGGTGAAGTAGCCATCCTGGTGCAGTTGCACCTGGACGGTGATCTTGATGCCCCCGATCCCCGAGAATTTGAGGAACTGGCTATTTCAGCAGGCGCCTGTCCGGTTGAGATGCTGTGCGGGCGACTGAAACATGCCAGTCCACGCTATTTCATGGGTACCGGGAAGCTGGAAGAACTCCAGCAACTGATCAATCTGCACCAGGCTGAAATTGTCCTTATCGATCATGCCCTGACCCCCAGTCAGGAACGCAATCTGGAAAAAACCCTCAAGTGCCGCGTGCTGGACCGAACCGGATTGATTCTGGATATTTTCGCCCAACGTGCCCGCTCCTATGAAGGCAAACTACAGGTCGAACTTGCCCAGTTGCAGCACAGCATCACCCGCCTGGTACGAGGATGGACGCATCTGGACCGCCAGAAAGGCGGTATTGGTCTTAGAGGTGTGGGCGAAACCCAGCTAGAGATTGACCAGCGCCTGATCCGCGGCCGAATCAAGGCTATCAACAAAAGTCTGGAAAAAGTACGCAAGCAGCGGGAACAGGGACGCCGTGCCCGCCGCCGGGCAGAAGTCCCCACCGTCTCCCTGGTGGGCTATACGAATGCCGGAAAATCCTCCCTGTTCAATCGCATGAGTGAATCGGAAATTTACGTGGCTGACCAGCTGTTTGCCACCCTGGATTCCACACTGCGCAGGATTGCTTTGCCGGATATTGGCAGCGCCATTCTTGCCGACACGGTCGGTTTTATTCGCAGTTTGCCCCACCAACTGGTGGACGCCTTCCGCGCTACCCTGGAAGAAACCACCCAGGCCAGCCTGCTGCTGCATGTTATTGACTGCCACAATGAAGACCGGCAGCTGCTCAAGGATGAAGTTGATCATGTGCTGGAGGAAATCAGTGCGGCCGACATCCCCACCCTGCTGGTGTTCAACAAGATTGATCTGGTGCCTGGCCAGGCGGCTGGCGTTGACCGGGATGAACATGGCAAACCCTGGCGGGTCTGGGTGTCAGCCAGAACCGGTGAAGGGATGGACGATGTGTTCCAGGCAATCGCCGACCTGCTTGGGGAGGACCTGATCGAGATTGTCCTGCCGTTGGCACCCCATCAGGGTAAATTGCGGGCCAGACTCTACCAGGAAGGTGCTGTCCAGCAGGAAACTGTCGATGAAAACGGTCATATGCACCTGTCTCTTCGCCTCCCGAAGGCCGACTTTCTGCGGCTGCTCAAGGAAGCCAATCTGGATCCATCACGGTTTTTCGATTCCCCCTTACCCCCCCTTGAGAACCCGGAACATCAGGAGGTGGTGTAAGCCAGAGACTGTCCGCGCTGCCTCACCGTCACAGCACCTTCGCAGGGCGAAAGCTGTGTCAATAACCCTCAATTTTCGTTAAAATCCCGCTTCGCGCCTGGACAATGACCAGGCCCCATTTTTAAGTTATCCGATACGTTTTTCCCGGATCAGGAGAGATAGATGGCCTGGAACGAACCAGACAACGATGATCGCAAGGACGATCCCTGGAACAACCGCCCCGGCGGCAGTAACCAGGGTCCTCCCGATATCGATGAATTACTCAACGGCTTTCTGAAGAAGCTGTCCGGCATCTTCGGCGGTGGCAATGGCGGCAGTAATAGTAATAACAGTGGCAGCGGTGACGCCATGTCCAGCGGCCTGGTGGTTGGCGTCCTGATCATCCTCGCGATCATCTGGGCCGGTGCTGGCTTCTACACCGTGGACGAACAGGAGCGTGTGGTTATCCTGCGTTTTGGCCGAGCCCAGGAGGCCGTGGTCATGCCTGGCCTGCACTGGAATCCTCCGATGATAGACGAACGTCTTTCCGTAAACGTCACCCGCGTATACGACCGTAACTTCAACAACACCATGCTGACCGAGGATGACAACATCATCGACATCAGCATGTCCGTCCAGTACGTCATTACTGATGCCCGTAAATATGTGCTTGAAGTGGAAGATCCGGAAATGTCCCTGCAGCACGCTGCTGAATCGGCCATTCGCCATGTCGTCGGTTCGTCCACCATGGACAATGCCATCACGACCGGCCGTGAACAGATTGCCCAGGACACCATGATTCGCCTGCAGGATTACCTGGACCTTTACGGTACAGGCATCACAGTCCGCCAGGTCAATATCGACCAATCCCTGCCCCCCCAGCAGGTCAGGGATGCCTTTGACGACGTCATCAAGGCCGACGAGGATAACGAATCCTTCCAGAACCAGGCCCGCGCCTACGCCAACCAGGTGGTTCCCGAGGCCAGGGGTAATGCCCGTCGCCAGATGGCCGACGCCAATGCCTACAAGGAACAGGTGATTGCCCAGGCTGAAGGTGAGGCCCACCGCTTCGAACAGCTGCTGGTGGAATACCAGAAAGCCCCGGAAGTGACCCGTGAGCGTCTCTACATCGACGCCCTGCAGACTGTTATGAGCAACGCGTCCAAAGTCATGGTGGATGTGAGTGGTTCCGGCAACAACATGATGGTGCTGCCCCTGGACCAGATCATTCAGAGCAACCGCCAGCGCATTCCGGAAGTTTCCGGTTCCTTTGAAGGCAATTCCGACCTGCAACTGCGCAATATTGGCAACCAGTCGACGAGATCGACGCCGGTCCGGGGAGGTGGACGATGAAAAATTCAACGCTGTTTTCACTGGTCGGCCTGTCGCTGGTCCTGATCATTGTCTACAACTGCCTGTACGTGGTGCGGGAAATTGACCGTGCCGTGCTGCTGACCTTCGGTGAAGTCACCAATTTCGATGTCACCCCCGGCCTGCATTTCAAGGTCCCGGGCGTGCACACCGTACGCAAGTTTGACGGCCGCATTCAAACCCTGGATGCCGCCACTCAGAGCTACCTGACTGCCGAGAAGGAATATCTGGAAGTCGACTCCTACGCGAAATGGCGCATCCACAATACCGCCGATTATTACCGGGCAACATCCGGTGACGAGAATTCGGCCAACAACCTGCTGGCCCAGCGGATCAATACCGGCCTGCGCAACCAGTTTGGCGTGCGCACCGTGCATGAAGTGGTATCCGGCGAAAGAGACATGCTGATGACCGAGCTTACTGCCAGCCTGAATGCCATCACCCAGGAGGAACTGGGCATCCAAGTCATCGATATCCGGGTAAAGAAAATCGATCTGCCGCCCAATGTCAGTGAATCGGTCTACCTGCGCATGAATACCGAGCGCCAGGAAGAGGCTCGCGAGCTGCGCTCCACCGGTGAAGAGCTGGCCGAAGGCATCCGGGCAGAAGCTGATCGTGAGGCTGTGGTGATCCGCGCTGAAGCCTACCGTGAATCAGAACGCATCCGCGGTGACGGCGATGCACAGAGCGCGGCAATTTATGCCAATGCCTTTAACAAGGATCGGGAATTCTATGAATTCACCCGGAGCCTGAGCGCCTATATCGACACATTCAATGACAGTGGCGATGTCATGATCCTCAGCCCGGACAGTGACTTCTTCAAATACCTGACCAAGAGCTTGCAGGACTAGGAGACAGAGCCGCGACGTTAAGCCATGTGGCGCGATATTGGCATAGCTATCAGCCTGATGCTGGTGATTGAAGGTATAATCCCTTTTCTTTATCCAGGTCGCTGGCGCCAGCTCGTCGCCGCGCTTTCAGATATTGATAATGCCTCCCTTCGCCTGATGGGGCTGGGAAGCATGATTGCAGGAGTTGTCCTCCTGTACGTAGTAAATTGAGGCACCACCCATGACCAAGGCCAATCGCTGGCTGCTGCCGGACGGCGTTGACGAAATATTGCCGCCACAGGCAAACCGACTGGAATCCCTGCGCCGGGAAATTCTGGACCTTTACAGCACCTGGGGATATGAGCTGGTGATGACACCCCTCATCGAATTCCTCGATTCCCTGCTCATCCTGCCCAGCAATGAACTGCAGCTGCAGACCTTCAAGATCGTCGACCAGTTGACCGGTCGCGGCATGGGCGTGCGTGCAGACATCACGTCCCAGGTAGCCCGAATTGACGCTCACGTACTGCAGCAGGATGCCCCCACCCGTCTGTGTTATGCCGACAGTGTGCTTCACACCAAACCCCAGAGCCTGCTGGGTTCCCGCAGCCCCCTGATGGTCGGTGCCGAACTTTACGGACACACCGGCATCGACAGCGATATTGAAGTCATCAGCCTGATGCTGCTGACACTTGAGCGGGCTGGCATAAATAACCCGCGCCTGGCCCTGGGGCATGTGAGTTTTTACCGTGCCCTGATTAAAGGTGCCGATTTAACACCGGAACTGGAACAGAAACTGTTTGCTGCCCTGCAAAGCAAGGCCAGTGGCGAAATCGACCACCTGGTGGGTCACAGCAACCCTGCACTGGCGGCCAATCTCAAGGGTCTGGCCAGCCTGCATGGTGATATCAGTGTTCTGGATCGTGCTGTCTCTGAACTGGACAGCAGTGATCCGGCCCTGGCGGCCAGTATTGCCCAGTTGCGTGACGTCAGCGAGGCGATCAACAGGCGCTTCCCCGGACAGACTCTTTATTTTGACCTGGGTGAAATGTGCGGCTTTGAATACCACACCGGTATCGTGTTTGCCGCCTATATCCCGGGTTATGGCCAGGCCATCGCCAATGGTGGGCGCTACGATGATATCGGTGAGAGTTTTGGACGGGCTCGTGCAGCAACAGGCTTCAATGCCGACCTGAAAACCCTGCTGGCACAAAGTGGTAAGGCTTTTGCGGCACCGAAGCGTATTTTTGCGCCTTCAGGGGACAACGAGGACCTGCTCAGTGCGATTGCCGGACTGCGCGAAAATGGAGAGCAGGTCATTCAGTGCCTGCAGGGACAGAAGCAATCCGCCCTTGAGATGGACTGCACCCATGAACTGATCAACCAGGATGCTCACTGGCAGGTAGTCTCCCTGTAATTCAATTTTTTTATCAATCTCATTGAACTGTTAAGGCTTAATAATGGGAAAAAGTGTTGTCGTGCTCGGTACCCAGTGGGGTGACGAGGGGAAAGGAAAAATCGTCGATCTCCTGACTGACAAGGCCACCAATGTGGTGCGCTTCCAGGGCGGTCATAATGCTGGTCATACCCTGGTCATCAATGGGGAAAAAACCGTTCTGCATCTTCTGCCATCCGGCATACTGCGCAAAGAGGTTACCTGCATCATCGGCAATGGCGTGGTGCTCTCCCCTGAGGCCCTGCTCAAGGAAATCGATGAACTGGAAGCCAGTACCGGCCCCATCACTGACCGCCTGAAGATCAGTGCCGCCTGCCCCCTGATCCTGCCCTATCACATCGCCCTGGACCAGGCCCGCGAATCCCGCAAAGGTGACAAGAAGATCGGCACTACTGGTCGTGGCATCGGGCCTGCCTATGAAGACAAGGTCGCCAGGCGCGGCATCCGTCTGGGTGAACTGCTGAACGAAAAGCATTTCGCCGAGAAACTGGCCGAAGTCCTTGATTACCACAATTTTGTCCTGACCCAGTATTTCAAGGCTGATGCCATCGACTACCAGCATACTCTGGACAGCAGTCTGTCCATGGGAGAGCGCATTCGTCCCATGGTGGCCGATACCATCGATGTACTGCACACCGCCCGTAAGAACGGTGAAAACATCCTGTTCGAAGGTGCCCAGGGCTCACTGCTGGATGTGGACCACGGCACCTACCCCTATGTCACCTCATCCAATACCACGGCAGGCAGCACGGCTACCGGCACCGGTTACGGCCCGCTGTATCTGGATTACGTTCTGGGTATCACCAAGGCCTACACCACCCGCGTCGGCAGCGGCCCCTTCCCGACTGAACTGTTTGATGAAGTCGGTCATCACATGTTTACCGTCGGCAAGGAACTGGGCGCCTCCACCGGACGCAACCGTCGCTGCGGCTGGTTCGATGCCGTGATCCTGAAAATGTCGATTCGCATCAATTCCGTGTCCGGCATCTGCCTTACCAAACTCGATGTTCTCGACGGCCTTGAAACCATCAAGGTCTGCACAGGTTACAAAGGGGTTGATGCCAACTCCATGACCTGCCTGACCAGTTTCGACAGCTATGACAAACTGGAACCCCTCTACGAGGAACTGCCTGGCTGGAAAGA
>CAZBBS010000029.1:0-12818 GCA_964490145.1 uncultured Enterobacteriaceae bacterium | reverse complement strand
AGCAAACCAAAATTCTCATACTTCTTGTCCAGCACATTGGTCACCCGGGCGAACACGGAGAAATTATCTCCCACCTGGTACAGCGCTCTGAGGTTTACCAGGGCATAACCACTCACCTTTGCCAGATCATTGCTTTCATCACCCCGCAGATACTGGCTGCTGTTATACATGGCCTCGGCACCCAGGGTCAGTCTCCCCAGATGGTAATCACCGCCGATCTTCAGCAGGTTTTCCGGGACACCCGGCAAATGATCACCAGCGTGAACCATCACCACGCCTTCATCATCAGCACCAGGATTATTGGGACTCAACACATCGAAATCATCTTCAAAGGTTGCCTTGATGACAGACAACGACGCATACCAGTCCAACCGGTCCAGTGTGCCGCTGAACACGGACTCAAATCCCATCCGGCGGGTCTTGTCGACATTGGCGAACAGTCCGGTTGAGCGGCCAGTGGTCTGGAACAGGATGTCATGGGTGTTTTCTGTGTGAAACAGACCAACCCGGTAAGTAAGGGTATTAAAAAGTCCACGCACGCCCATCTCCATGCTCTGGGTCACCACATCATCCAGGGGAGGATCAGCAAGGAAGGCGTTGGGCAGCCTGCACTCAAATTCGATATCTTCAGGGTCTTCACCTTCAGCCAGCGCGAACTCCTGTGCCAGCGTGAACACCCCTTCATTGCAGGCCAGTTCAATGGGCGTGGGCACACGATTGGATTCACTGTACGACAGGTAGGCGTTCAGGTTATCAGCTGCATCAAACGTAAATCCCGCTGAAGGATTGAAGCGGGTGAAGGTGTGATCGCCGTTGAGTTCAGGCCTGACACCGGATCGGTCTCGCAGCGTAACGTCGGTGTGATTGTAGCGCCCGCCAACCGTCAGGGTCAGGCGATCTGTCAGGTCCAGGGTGTTGACGAAAAACAGACTGAAATTTTCCGTTTCAGTTCGCACTTGAGTGGCCGCCTCTTCAACAAAAGAAGCTACTCCCAGTCCCTCGGTACTGCGCATCACCGGATCCAGCCCGGAGAGTTCCACGACAGAATTGAAGGCAGATTCACCATGTAAAAATGCGCCGCCCACTGTCAGCAGGCTTTCATGCCCGAACAGATCACCGCTGTATATGAGTTTACCGTCAAACCCGGTGGTTTCCTGGCGTATATTACTGATGTTGTTGATGGCCTCATCGATGAGGACGCCTGTGCCGGAAAGCTCATCAGTAATATCCTCCGGCATGTAGTCATCCGGTTCCAGCCCGGCAAGTACGGCCTGCCCTGCGATCAGACTTTCCAGCTCAGCCAACCCGGTAACGGCGGGCAGCTCACCTTCGCAAATCGCTTCCAGATCAATGCCCAGTTCTTCATCCAGTGCCCTTTCAACGTCTTCAAACTCCTCGAACAGGGATTGTTCCCCGCCGGCAAACTGGCACAAGCCATATTCAGAGGCATCGCCATTGAAGGAATGGGTGCGGTTCTTGCGCCAGAAGGCAGAGCCGACAATCTGGATATCCGGTGTCAGGAAATGCGTGACATCAAGTGTCACCATATCCATCAGGTTGTCTGTGATATCTGGCGCGGTGAACACATCCTTGCGATTGACTGCCATCAAACCGACAGGCGTGGGACCATTGCCTCGCAAATCGCTGTCGCCGCGCTGATAGGTCAGATCAAGTGTCGATGAGTCGTCTTCTCTCCAGCTGATGGCACTGTAGAACTTGCTGCTTTCCGAATGAGAAAACGGACGCCAGCCATCTTCCTGGAAATGACTCAGGTTGACGTAGTAGCCCAGAGCGCCGTCATTGCCGCCGCTTTCAATATGACCATTACGACGCCCCCATGATCCGGTGCCGACTTCAGCCTGATTTCCAGTGAAGGTGAAGCCATCCTTCATTTTCAACACCAATGCTCCACCCAGGGTATTTAGACCAAACAGGGGGTCTGCACCACTGATGACATCCACACGGTGGATCGCTGACTCCGGCAACAGGTCCCAGTTGACGGAATCGCCCAGTGGTTCATTGATCCTGGCACCATTCTGGTATACCGCCAACCCCTGAGGCAGGCCAAGCAGCGGCGAGGCTGTAAATCCCCTGAACAGCAAGTCAGGCTGCAAGGGATTATTCTGGGCAGAGTTGATGTTCACACCGGGAGCGTTGTGGTTCAGGTAATCGGTGAGATCCAGGCTCTGCGCCTGCTGTAGGGAGCCGTCTCCTATGGAACTGACCGCGAAAGGAATCTTATTGATCGGCACACCAAGACCCGAGCCTGGCGTAGTCCCAATGACCACAATCTCTTCAATGGCAGAGTCTTCCTGGGCATGCAGGGAGGCAGCAACAAGCATCCCTGTCGATAGCGCCAAGATGGGCAATTGTTTAGGCATTTAAAAACTGATTGGTCAGAAATGAAAGACTGAATTATACAGATTCAGACCGGCTTAGTCACAACTATCACATATGGATGATGCCGTTGCTGATTGCCAGCTTGATCAGTTCGGTGGTGCTGGAAACACCGAGCTTTTCCTTGATCTGCGTCTGGTAATTGGCGACGGTTTTTACACTAAGAGAAAGATCAGCTGCAATGTCATTGGCATTGAGCCCCTCTGCAAACATGCAGAAAATCTGAAATTCACGATGCGACAGATTTGAGAGATCAGATCCCTTGCCCAGTTTATGCTGAACATTCATCTGATCTTTCAGGGAGGGCTCAATATACGTTTCACCTGCTGCTATTTTATGCACTGCCTGTACCAGCACATTGGGCGCATTATTTTTGGTGATGTATCCTGAAGCCCCTGCATCCATGGCATGCTCCACAAAAGATACGTTGTCATGCATGGTGAAAACCAGTAATTTGATTTCCGGATTCTTGGCCTTGATCCGGCGAATAGCCTCCAGGCCGCCCATGCCAGGCATGGAAAGATCCATGACGATCACATCGGGTGCCAGCTCCCTGGCCTGCTGATTGGCCTGTTCTCCGCTCTCAAGTTCGGCGATCACTTCTATTTCTGGATCATTTTCCAGCAGCAGCCGGTACCCGGTGCGCACAACAGCATGGTCATCCACAAGAATGATTTTCAGCGGTTTATCGGTCACTGAGTCTTCTCCTGAAATTATCCAGTCTCGGGAATTCTATCTGAATAGAGACTCCTTTACCCGGCTTGCTGGCTATCTCCATGGCGCCACGCAGCAGGGTGACACGATCCCTGATGCCCGTCAGACCCATGTTCTGGGTGATTTCACTCATCACAAAGCCCACACCATCATCAATGATGATCAGCGTAATAATTTCATTGCCGCTAAGGGTTACAGATACATTTTCCGCCCTGGCATATTTGGAAATATTGGTGAGGGCTTCCTGTATGATTCGATAGAGATTGATCTGCTGATCTTCATGCAGTGTGGCAAATTCACCATCGATGCGCAGGCGGCAGAAAGTATCTTCATGGTGAAGATTCCAGTCATCCACCATCTGGTTGAGCCCTGCCACCAGTCCCAGTTCATCCAGCACCTGTGGACGCAGTGAGGTCATCAGCTTGCGCACACTCGCGTAAGCCGTGTTGGCAATTTCCTCTATATTCCTGGCGCTGGCGGCACTGGTTGGATCTGTTTGCCTGGAACGCTCCTCGATAGAAATCGCAATGGCCTTGATAGCACTGACTGCCTGCCCCAGGCTATCGTGCAGTTCCTGGGCAAGATAGCGACGCTCCTGCTCCTGCACTGTGATTGATTTGCGGGTGAGACGTTCGTTTTCCGACTTGCTTGAACCCAGCCAACTGGTCAGTCGGTTGATACGATCGCTCACGCGTCTGAGCTCAGGCAGATCAAAAGTACGCAGACGCCGGCTGAAATCCCCCTGCTCCACGTTATCCAGCACCTCGGCCACGGATTCCAGCTGTCCCATCCAGCGTCGGGTGAAATAGGCAAGTACACTGAACAGCACCAGCAGGAACAGCAAATTGGCGATAAGCCTGGCACGGGTATCAGCCCAGATTTCAGCAATTTCATCACCGGGATCGGCATAAATACTGATGATATCGCCGTTGTCCTGGGTGAATCGGCGAATCGGATGCCTGGATTCAGGCAGAACCAGAGCCACGAACCAGGCCGGAGCATCGATATTATCGGCACCCGCAGCGTTAAGCTGCGGATAATCAAGACCTTCGGATTCCAGGGTGATGTCGATATGGCGGGTATTTTCGAGAGCAATCAGCTCCCGGAGAAAGGCCGGTTAATTTTCATGATTGAACGGAGAGTCCTCTTCCAGTTCAGCCATGGTGAACATCCGATCAACCAGACTGGCCGATGACTCCAGTTCCGTCTCAATCATGTCATCTGCCAGTATTACTGCACGCAGTACTGCGCCCGCCATGGCAATCGCAAAAAACACCAGCATGATCAGGCCCAGCCGTGTTTGCAGATTGTGTTTTTCCATGAATACCTACCGATACCTGAAAGCCGTACCCGGGTTATTCCGGGACTGACTCATCCCATACCTGGTAAGCCTCGGAATTGTCAGCACTGAAACCCTTGGCGTCCAGCGCTTCCTTCCAGCGAGTCAATGCCAGCCTGGACAGGGGCGCATACATGTGAACTGCATCACACAATTCATTGGCAATTCCCACATCCTTGACCAGCAGTCCCAGGGCGAAACCGGTGGCATACTGCTCGCCAATCACGTGATCCTTCATCACCTTGTCAGACATGAAAGTGTGGCCTGTGGAAACATTCACCACATCAATAAAGGTGCCCAGATCCAGGCCAAAACGTTTGGCGGCCAGCATGGCTTCTGATGTGGACACAAACGTTGTCGCTGCAATCAGGTTGTTCAGGGCCTTGGTTGCATGCCCCGAACCTACAGCGCCGGTTTCAAACAGCCGATCACCCATGGCATTGAGCAGCGGCCTGGCACGTGCCAGGGCTTCCTGGTCACCTGCACCAATCATGATTGCCAGGGTACCGGCTTCTGCCCTTGGGACACCGCCTGATACCGGGGCATCAATCAGAATGACTTCGTGTTTGGCCAGCTCTTCACCCAGGGCAACTGTTCCCGTTGGCTCGGATGAACTCATGTCAATCACGATGCAACCCGGCTTGATGTTGTTGATGAAGGCACCACCTTCTGCTTCCAGCAGCACTTCACGGACCACATGACCATTGGGAAGCATGGTGATCACAAAATCCATATCAGCCAGTTCTGCCAGGCTGGCAGCACATTTCGCACCGGTTTCCACAGCAAATGTTTCAGAACGGACGCTGTCCATGTCAAACACGGTCAGGTCATATCCTGCCTTGAATACATTCATGGCCATTGGCCAGCCCATGTTGCCGATAGCAATAAAACCGACTTTTATGCTTTTCAAACCGTCCAAAATCACAACCTCTGTTTTTTTATTGATGCTTAACGATGACTGTTCAGATATTTTGCCTTGAAAACAGGGCGACTATTATTATAACCCTGCTTTGGACAAACACCCCACGACCCTGCTGCTGCACTTACCGGCGATTTTTAATCCAGGCCCTTTTCCTTCAGCACTTCCTTGGCAGCGTTGATGGCCTCCACGCCACAGGGAATACCGGCATATACCGCACTGTGGATAATGATTTCACGGATTTCATCCACACTGACACCATTGGCGAGCGCGCCCAGGATATGTACTTTCAACTGATTCGGTTTCGTAAGCGCTGTCAGGACGGCAAGCGTGATCATGCTGCGGGTTTTGGGATCCAGTGATTCACGGCACCAGACATCGCCAAAACAGTACCTGGTTACCAGGTCTTCAAAAGGCCTGTTGAAATCGGTGGCCCTTTCTTCCCGGGCCTTGGCCACCTCTTCTCCCCACATTTTAACGGCCAGGTTGTAGCCATCTTCATAGGCTTTATCACTCATACTGCTCTCCAGTGTTTACTTCAAAAAACGTTATCTTCAGTCCCTGCTGATATCCCTGTGGCAGGTCTCCGGCAGGAAAAACCCAAGCACCAGAACACCGATCAAGGCCACCGTAAAGGGATACCACAAACCGAAATGAATATTACCTTTGGCTGCCACCATGGCAAAGGCTATGGCCGGCAGAAACCCCCCAAACCAGCCAGAGCCGATATGGTAGGGCAATGACAGGGCTGAATACCGGATCCGGGTAGGAAAAAGCTCCAGCGCCATTACCGTACAAGGGGCATAAACCATGGTGGAGCATACCACCAAAAGCAGCATCAGAAAGGTCAGCAAGGGAACACTGACTTCGCCGGGAATGACATTTTCAGGGTAGCCAGACCGGGTCAGTATCTCACGCAGGTTGGCTTCAAACAGATGCCGCGCAGCTGCCAGCTCGCCGCCCTCAAGCCGGGTTCCCTCAATGCTTTCAATGGATATCTCGCCTACAGTCACCAGTGCCAGGGTGCCGGGAGATCCTTCCCTGTTCTTATAACTGACGCCCAGCTGCACGAGAGCGCTTTTGGCGATATCACAGGACGTCACAAATTCTGCCCTGCCCACCGGATCAAACTGCAGGGAACATGACCGCGGATCAGCCGTCACCGAAATCGGAGCCTCATACTGAGCGCTGACCAGCCGGGGATTCACCACTGAGGTCAGTACCTGGAAAATGGGAAAGATAAAAAGCACAAAGAGCAGGCCGCCGGCCAGGATGCATTTTTTGCGGCCAACTTTATCCGACATATGGCAGAACCAGACATAAAGCGGCACGCTGATGGCCGTGACAACCAGCATGATCAGGTTCACGGTGTTGGCCGGCAGTTTCAACACCTGCATCAGGAAAAACTGGGAATAGAAATGGGCGGTGTAAAAGATGACCCCCTGCAGTGCCATCAAACCGAACAGAACCGCCATCACCTGTTTCAGGTTCTTCCATTCACCGAAGGCTTCCCTGACCGGTTTCTTCGAGGCCTTGCCCTCTGACAGCATTTTCTGGAAAACAGGGGACTCCTGCAGGGCCATGCGCATCCATAACGAGATGCAGAGCAGCAGGATCGATAACAGAAAGGGTATCCGCCAGCCCCAGGACTCAAAGGCAACATCCCCGACAGCAGTACGTGTCAGGTAAATCACCAGAAACGACAAAAACAGGGCAAAACCGGCTGCTCCCTGTATCCAGCCGACAAACAGACCCCGTTTGTCAGCCGGTGCATGCTCCGCGGTATAGACCACAGCACCACCATACTCACCGCCAAAAGCCAGCCCCTGCAACAGGCGCAGCGTAATCAGCAGGATCGGGGCGATCAGACCAACCTGCTCATACGTGGGAAGCAAGCCTATGGCAAAAGTGGACAGGCCCATCATGGTGATGGTGATCAGAAAGGCTTTCTTGCGCCCGGTGCGGTCGCCGATACTGCCAAACACAAGGGCGCCCAATGGACGAATAAAATAACCGGCGGCAAAGGTCAGCAGGGCGAATATGAACGCGGCGGTATCGTTGACCGCAGCGAAAAACTTCACAGAGATTATCGGGGCAAGCGCACCAAACAGAATGAAATCATAGGCTTCAAATACGGTCCCCGCGGATGTGGCGAAAACCACACGCGAAAGATTGCCCGATTTGAAAGGTGATTCAGCTGCTGTGAACATGCCTTTTTTGCCAGAGTGTCCTTGTATCCTGAATGAGCCTAACATACTCAATTCCATACAGAATTTGTATGTTTAAACGCCAATTTCCGGGGAAATTCCAGACCTTGCCCGCCTGGTACCTAACAGGTCACAATGGCCTGTATTTTGACCCGAAAAGGGGGCCGATTTGACCACCACCGCTTCACTGCTCAGGACACCACTGCATAGCCTGCATACCGAGCACAATGCCCGTATGGTGCCCTTTGCAGGGTACGAGATGCCTGTCCAGTTTGAAGGCCTCAAATCAGAGCACCTGCATACCCGCCAGGCCGCAGGACTGTTTGATGTCAGCCACATGGGACAGGTGGTAATCAGCGGCGACACAGCGGCCGAAGCACTGGAAGAACTTGTGCCGGTGGATCTGATCGACCTGGCTGAATACCGGCAGCTTTATACCCAGCTGCTCAATCATGAGGGCGGGATTATTGATGACCTGATGATCACCCGCTGGCCTGGCAATCGTTTTTTTCTGGTGGTCAATGCAGCGTGCAAGGTCAAGGACCTGGCATGGCTGACCGACAACCTGGGCGGCGTCACTATTGAGACACTGGACAACCAGGCTCTTGTCGCCTTACAGGGGCCGGCAGCAACCGATGTTCTGGCAGAGCTCATCCCTGAAAGCCATCCCCTGAAATTCATGCATGGCATCCATGCCCGGTATAACCGTGCCGACATTTTCCTGACCCGATCAGGCTATACCGGTGAAGACGGTTTTGAGATTTCCCTGCCTGCGAGTGTGGCCGAAACGTTTTGTCGTCAGTTGCTGGCCTACCATGACGTGAAACCTGTCGGTCTGGGAGCACGTGACACGCTGCGTCTTGAGGCTGGCCTGTGCCTGTATGGGCACGATCTGGATGAGACTGTCACACCGGTTTCCGCCGCCCTGACCTGGAGTATCAGCAAGGCACGCCGGCAGGATGGCGCCAGACCCGGTGGTTATCCGGGCGCAGACAGGATACTGGAACAAATGGCAAAGGGGTGTGAACGGCGCCGGGTAGGCATACATGTCAATGGCCGCGCCCCGGTTCGGGAGGGTGCGACCCTGCTGGACGACAATCACATTCCCGTGGGGCATGTCACCAGCGGCACCTTTGGTCCCAGTGTGGATGCCCCGATTGCCATGGGTTATGTCGACAGCGCCCTGGCCAAGCCGGGCACAAACCTGTTTGCCGTGGTCCGGGATAGACCGCTGCCAGTCACCGTTGCCACCCTGCCCTTCATCCTGCATCGCTACGTTCGCTGAGGAAGTTATGTCTGACCTGTTTAAAGACGCTAAAAAGGCCTTTATTGCCCGTCATATCGGACCAAGCCAGGATGAAATGGCGCAGATGCTGGCCACACTGGATTACCTGGACATGGACAGCTTTATTCGTGATGTCGTGCCCGCAAGCATTCTTGAGAATACGCCTCTGGCGATGGACGGCGCCATGACCGAGCAGGAGGCCCTGGACAGCCTCCAACACCTGGCCAACAAGAATCTGTGCCTGAAATCCTGCATTGGACAGGGTTACCACGGCACTCATACCCCGGCTGTCATCCAGCGTAATCTGCTGGAAAACCCGGCCTGGTATACGGCGTACACGCCCTACCAACCGGAAATCTCCCAGGGCAGACTGGAAGCACTGATCAATTACCAGACCATGATCTGCGACCTGAGCGGTCTTGATATCGCCAACGCGTCCCTGCTGGATGAAGGTACTGCAGCAGCTGAGGCCATGGCATTGTGCCGACGCATGAGCAAGGCAAAGGGCAATGTGTTTTTCATTGATCAGGATTGTCTGCCCCAGACCATCGAGGTGCTGAAAACCCGGGCTGCTCCTGTTGGCTATGATCTGGTGATTGGCCATCCGGACCAGGCTGACGACCATGACTGCTTCGGCGTGCTGCTCCAGTACCCTGGCGCCAGTGGCGACGTCACGGATCACACTGACCTGATTGGCCGCCTGCATGACAGGAATGCCCTGGTGGTGATGGCAGCCGACATTCTGAGCCTGGTCATGCTCAAGTCACCGGGAGACATGGGAGCAGATGTCGCGGTGGGCTCCAGTCAACGCTTTGGCGTGCCCATGGGGTTTGGTGGCCCCCACGCGGGCTACATGGCCTGCCATGATGACTATAAACGTTCGATGCCCGGCCGCCTGGTCGGCACGTCTGTCGATGTCCATGGGAACCCGGCACATCGCCTGGCCTTGCAGACCCGTGAACAACATATCCGCCGGGAAAAAGCCACCAGCAATATCTGTACAGCCCAGGTTCTGCTGGCGGTTATCGCCAGCATGTATGCGGTCTACCATGGTCCGGGAGGGTTGAAGCACATTGCGCAGCGCGTTCACCAGTTAACCTGCCGTCTGGCATCCGGGATACAGGACCTTGGTGCAAGCCTGGCAAACAAGACATTTTTTGACACGCTGACCGTGGCAACGGGAGAACAGACTCAGGCCATACACCAGCTGGCCAGGGAAAAGGGATTCAATCTGAGAGAGATTGATGACCGGCATCTGGGCATTTCCCTGGATGAGACCACCACGGAACAGGATGTCGCCGACCTGCTTTCCCTGTTTGGCGGCTCCCGGATTCCGGAAGATTCACCAAGCCCGATTCCTGTCAACCTGCTGCGGCAGGACGATATTCTGCAACACCCGGTTTTCAACACGTATCACTCGGAAACTGAAATGATGCGCTACCTGCGCAAACTGGCCGACCGTGACATTGCACTGGACCGCGCCATGATCCCGCTGGGTTCGTGCACCATGAAACTCAATGCCGCGGTGGAAATGATGCCTGTCACCTGGCCGGCCTTTTCAGGCTTGCATCCGTTTGTCCCGGCAGAGCAGGCAGAAGGCTATCTCTCCATGATCGCCGATCTGGAAGCCATGCTTTGCACCATCACCGGCTACGATGCGGTTTCCCTGCAGCCCAATGCTGGCTCCCAGGGGGAATACGCCGGCCTGCTGGCCATCCGCGGCTATCATGCCTCGCGAGGAGAAGGCCATCGTCATATCTGCCTTATCCCCGCCTCGGCCCACGGTACCAATCCGGCTTCAGCCCATATGTGCGGCATGGAAGTGGTCGTGGTGGCCTGTGATGACAAGGGCAATGTGGACACAGTCGATCTGGAAGCCAAGGCCGCAAAATACAGCAATGATCTTGCTGCCATCATGATCACCTACCCATCCACCCATGGTGTGTTTGAAGCGGAAGTGAAGCGGGTCTGCGAAATTGTCCACAACCACGGCGGCCAGGTGTATATCGATGGTGCCAATCTCAATGCCATGGTGGGACAGGTCATGCCTGGGCATATCGGTGGCGATGTCAGCCACCTGAACCTGCACAAGACGTTCTGCATTCCCCATGGTGGCGGCGGTCCCGGCGTGGGCCCGATTGGGGTCAGATCCCATCTGGCGCCTTTTCTGCCCGGGCACCTGACCCTGGATAACAAGTCTGGCACTGTTGCCTCAGCCGCCTATGGCAGTGCCGGCATCCTGCCCATCACCTGGATGTACCTGAAAATGATGGGTGCCAGCGGGCTGAAACAGGCCACTGAAGCCGCCATACTCAATGCCAATTACATGGCAAGGGCCATGTCAGCCGATTACCCGATTCTGTACACCGGCAAGAATGAGCTGGTTGCCCATGAGTGCATTATTGATCTGCGCCCCCTGAAGGAAGCCTCCGGAATAAGCGTCGAGGATGTGGCCAAGCGCCTGATGGATTTCGGTTTCCATGCCCCCACCATGAGCTTCCCCGTGGCAGGCACACTGATGATCGAGCCTACAGAAAGCGAATCCCTTCAAGAAATTGACCGCTTTGTCGGCGCTATGAAAATCATTCGCCAGGAAATCCAGGATGTCATTGACGGGAAAGTGCCGGCCGACCAAAGCCCCCTGCACCACGCCCCCCATACGGCGGCCAGCCTGCTTGTCGCCGACTGGGACAAACCCTACACCCGGGAACAGGCAGCTTTTCCGACACCGGACCTCAGGGACAACAAATACTGGCCCCCGGTAGGGCGCATCGACCAGGCCTATGGCGACCGCCACCTGGTTTGCACCTGCCCGCCCATGACTGATTATCAACAGGATACCTGACACCATGCAGCAACAAGACAGTTTTCTGGATCTGCTCAAATCCCTGATCCGTGAACCCAGCGTGGTGGGCGCAGAGCACTCCTTTTTCCGTGCACTGCAGCGCGAACTTGAGGAACGCGGGGCCACGGTCAACTGGTATCAGGGTTTACTTGTCGCCCAGGGCAACTCCCCCAGAAGCGCCTATTTTTCTGCCCATATCGACAGGCATGGCCTGATCTGCACCGGCCCCAACGAATTCCAGTATGCCGCGTTTGTCGCCGGCAACCGGTCCGACCTGCTGGGTAACTCCGTGTCGGAAAAACTGATGAAGAAAATTACCACCCGCTTCCATGACATCCCCGTCATGGCCTATGAACCCTGGTCAGGGACTTACCGGGGCAAGGGCATGATTGAGAACGCCCGTATCTGTGAATTCCGCAATAACCTGATTTTTGATGTCAGCGGCCTTGAACACCTGGTGGCAGGCACACCAGTGGCCTTCACTGACAGCCTGTCTATAAAAGACAACCTGCTCAGCGGTCAGCTCGACAATGTGCTGGGTGCCGCCCACCTGGTGCACCTGTTCAGCCTGGGGTTCCAGGGCACGGCCTTTTTCACCGCAGAAGAGGAAGCCGGCAGCAGCTGGCGCTACCTGCTGGAATGGTTTCGTCGCTTCGGCGGCAAGACTGACAACCTGGTCGTGGTGGATACCAGCCCGTTCCCGGATCGGGAAAGCTGTGACCGCCAACAACTGGTTCTGCGTCGCAAGGATGCCAACGCGGCATTCAATCCTGACATGACCACCCGCCTCGAAGGCATCTGCCAGGATCAAGGCATCAGCTACCTGTTCAAGGATGAATTCATTGATGCCCAGAACGCCAGGGCCCAGGCAGAAGGTGGAGACACCCAGTCCCTTGGCAGCACGGAACTCGGGCGTATCGTGGCGGCCTCCAACGGCTTCGTTCAGGGCACCACCCTGCAGATTCCCACCACGGGTTATCACACCATGGAGGAGTCCTGCACCCTCACAGCCAATTCAGCGTTCAGTGAAGTTTGTATGAACGTGGCAGGGTTGGTGTGAGGCAGGAGGCAGGAGGCAGGAGGCAGGAGGCAGGAGGCAGGAGGCAGGAGGC
>CAZBBS010000028.1:0-34177 GCA_964490145.1 uncultured Enterobacteriaceae bacterium | reverse complement strand
GTCTCGCCAGCTCCATGAATGCCCGTACTGTCATGAGAAGGAGATCTCCAGTTTCCAGAAACTGTTTTCCGTGATGTTTTCACCAGCAGAATGCCCGGCGTGTCACAAGACCAGTAACGTGCCAGTCGTTCATGGGCTGATCACTCTCACAGCCTGGATTTTACTGACCTGGTTATTTATCGGTCTGGCCATTATGGCCGGGATGTCTTTTTTCCTGCTGGGCACCATCCCGGCGTTTATTGTTTGTGTAAACAAGTTTCTGCTGGCCGTTCCCCTGGAGCCCCGCGAGTTTGTAGAGTAACCCCTTACCATGACTGCCCAACGACTCATTATCGGTATCAGTGGTGCCTCCGGCATCATCTACGGCATTGAAGCCCTCAAAGCGCTGAAGAACACCCCTGTCGAAACCCATCTGGTGGTCACACAGTCCGCCAGGCTAACCCTCAGCCAGGAAAGCCCGCTAAGTTATGCAGAGCTGACTGCCCTGGCCGATGTTCACTATTCCAATGCCGACATCGGCGCCGCCATTGCCAGCGGCAGTTTCCGCACCATGGGCATGCTGATTGCACCCTGTTCCATCAAGAGTCTTTCGGAAATAGCCTCAGGTGTAACCGCGTCACTGCTGAGCCGGGCTGCAGATGTGGTGTTGAAGGAAAGGCGCAAGCTGGTCCTGATGGTCAGGGAAACTCCCCTGCATAGTGGCCACCTGGAAAGCATGCTCAGGGTGACGCATATGGGGGGAATAATTAATCCGCCGGTACCGGCGTTTTATACGAATCCGCAGACCATAGACGACATGGTGCAGCAAAGCATCGGCCGGACACTGGATCTGTTCGGTCTGGAAAGCGGACTGGTGAAACGGTGGGAGGGCAACCAACCCAGACAGCGGGAAGAATCCTGATGATTCACCGCTGCCGGTTGGGTAAAGCCTGATCAGCTGCCTGAATAACGGGCAGCATCAAGAAAGGTCTTACTTGATCTTGGCTTCAGTGTAAGGAACGTGCTTGCGGATAACGGGATCGAATTTCTTGATCTCCATTTTTTCCGGCATGTTGCGCTTGTTTTTGTCAGTGGTGTAGAAATGACCGGTGCCAGCGCTTGATACGAGTCTGATTTTATCTCTCATTGTCTTATACCTGTCTTATACCTTGACGCCACGGGCGCGAATTTCGCTCAGGACCTGGTCGATACCTTTCTTGTCGATAATACGCATGCCCTTACTGGTCAGGCGCAGTTTCACAAAGCGGTTTTCTGACTCAACCCAAAAGCGGTGAGTGTGAAGATTGGGGCTAAAACGGCGACGGGTCCTGTTTTTGGCGTGGGATACATTATTCCCAGTAACAGGTTTTTTGCCGGTAACCATACATACTCTAGACATTGTATTGCCTCGTCTGAATCCCTGCTGCCCGCCTTTTTGAGGCCAGGCAAAAAATTCGGTGAAAAAAAGAGCGCGTTTTATACCAGAACGACCACCGTATTTCAACGAATATCTTGGTAAATCAGGCGACTGGCCTCCAGAGTTCATGCCCACTCTACAGGCAGTGTCACGCGCAGGCCATCTATAGCAGTCCGCGCTCTGCCAGCGAGCTGACCTCTCCCTCGCCCACAATGAGATGATCCAGGGTACGGATATCCACTTCCGCCAGCAGGTTTTTCAGGCGACGGGTGATATGTATATCCGCCTGGCTGGGTTCCGTCACGCCAGAAGGGTGATTATGCGCAAAAATAAGGGCTGCCGCATTATGAAACAGCGCCCGCTTCACCACCTCCCGTGGATGCACAGAAGCACCGTCAATAGTGCCCAGAAACAGCTCTTCCTGGGCGATCAGGCGGTGCTGGTTATCCAGAAACAGACACAAAAACACCTCCCTGCCGCGGCTTCCCAGGCGGGACTGCACATAGCGGCGGGTAGTGCCTGAACTGGTAAAGGCATCTTCTCGCAGCAGTTTTTCCCGCAAGCAGCGCTGGGACAACTCATTGACAGCCTGCAGCAGGGCATATTTGCTGCTGCCCAGCCCGGGCCGGGCGCAGAAGGTCTCCATCGGCGCATTCAGAATACCCCGCAGGCCGCCAAATTCCCGAATCAGGTCCCGTGCGGTATCCAGGACATGGCGCCCACGGGTCCCAGTACGCAGAAAGATTGCCAGCAGCTCGGCATCCGACAGGCTGGCAGCACCACTGGCCAGTAGTTTTTCTCTTGGCCGTTCTGAGGCCGGCCACTCATGCAGCGACATGTATCGCTCCCCGATTAGCCCTGAAACCGCTGGACAGGATGCGTCCTGGATTTCGGCTAAGTCATTGACACCAAATTGAATTTACCCGACCTTACTGGTAGGCTTTGCCCACTTTTTCGGGCATACCAGCCAGGTAGCTTCACTATAGCCCAGGTTTTCATCCCTGCCCTGACAGGACACCATGCTGAGCCTTTCAAACAAACAGATTATTCTCGGAGTCACCGGCGGCATCGCCGCCTACAAGGCCGCCGAACTTTGCCGCGCACTGGTGAAAGCCGGTGCCGATGTCCGGGTGGCCATGACACCGTCTGCCATGGAGTTCATCGCCCCGCTGACCTTCCAGGCCCTGTCCGGCAACCGGGTGCATACCGAACTGCTGGATGAAGAGGCCGAGGCGGCCATGGGGCATATCGAATTGTCCCGCTGGGCTGATCTGATCCTGGTGGCTCCTGCCAGTGCCAACTTCATTGCCAGACTCAGCCAGGGCAGGGCAGATGATTTGTTATCAACCCTTTGCCTGGCCTCAACCTCAAAAATTGCCCTTGCGCCAGCCATGAATCAGGCCATGTATCGCAACCAGCAAACCCGGGACAATCTGGACAGCCTGGCAGCCCGGGGTATCAACATTCTGGGGCCCGGTTCCGGTGAACAGGCTTGCGGTGATGTCGGTCCCGGCCGCATGTTGGAACCGCAAGACATTGCCCAAATGGCTGCTGATCTGTTTGAAACAGGCTCGCTGGCAGGCGTGAATGTCACCATCACCGCCGGCCCGACCCGTGAAGCCATTGATCCGATTCGCTATATCAGCAATAACAGTTCGGGAAAAATGGGTTATGCCCTGGCACGCGCGGCCATGGAAGCCGGGGCAAACGTGGTGCTGATCAGTGGCCCGGTCGCCTTGCAGGCACCTGATCGCGTGAAGCTGGTTCCCGTGGAAAGTGCCCGGCAGATGCTGGATGCCTGCCAGGTGGTGCCAGGTGACATTTTTATCAGCGTTGCTGCCGTTGCCGATTATCGTCCTGCCGAAATGGCCAGTGACAAAATCAAGAAATCCTCAGATACCATGCAGCTGAACCTGGTGAAGAATCCTGACATTCTGGCCACGCTGTCACTCTCTGAAGCCCGCCCCTTTTGTGTTGGCTTTGCCGCTGAAACGCAAAACCTGGAAGCCTATGCCAAGAAAAAGCTCGAGGCCAAAAAGCTCGACCTGATTTTTGCCAATAACGCTGCCGCCACTTTCAACAGTGAATCCTCCCTGGCCACCGCCTACTGGCAGGATGGTGAATTCGCCTTTCCCCAGAGCAGCAAGGCCAACCTGGCCCGGGAAATGATCACCCTGATCGCTGCCCGCTACCGGGATAGTCAGGCCACTGGCCACTGAACAGACACGTGGCAGTATCCCTGACAGAAAGCATTTTTCGCGCCTATGATATTCGAGGCATTGTCGGCGAGGGACTCGATGACGGCATCATGCTGCAAATCGGCAAGGCAATTGCCACTGAGGCACTTTCTATAGGAGAGACCTGCCTGGTTGTTGGTGCAGATGCCCGCCATTCAAGCCCTGCTTTCATGGAGGCCATGTGTGAGGGCATCCTGTCCACGGGCTGCGATGTCATTACCATTGGTACCGTACCAACACCTGCCCTGTACTTTGCCACCCATGAACTTGAAACCCGCTCGGGTGTCATGATCACCGGCAGCCACAACCCCAAACATTACAACGGGGTAAAAATTGTCCTGCAAAACCGCTGTCTGGCCGCCGATCAGATTACCCATTTGAAAGACCGCATTCTTGCCCAGGATTTCCAGGTGGGGCAGGGAAGCCGGCAGAACAAAAATATTTTGCCTGACTACATCAAGCGCATCTGCGCGGACATTCATCTGTCCAGGCCCATCAAAGTGGTCATTGATTGCGGTAATGGTGTCGGCAGTGTCTGTGCATCCATGCTATTTGCTGCCCTCGGCTGCCAGGTGGTGCCGCTGTACTGTGAAGCTGATGGCAGTTTCCCCAATCATCACCCGGACCCCACGCGCCCGGAAAACCTCACGGATCTGATTGAACGTGTGCAGGCAGAAAACGCTGAATTGGGCATTGCCCTGGACGGGGATGCCGATCGGGTCGGTCTGGTCAGTGCCACGGGGCGAATCATAGATGCAGACCGAATGCTGCTGGCCTTTATTGATGACATCCTGCCAGACAACCCTGGCGCCACGGTTATTTTCGACGTGAAAAGCAGCCGCCTGCTGCCTGAGCGCATCATTGAGCGGGGAGGCCAGCCGCAGATGTGTAAAAGCGGCCACTCCTATGTCAAACAGGCCATGCAGGCCTCCGGTGCCTTGATTGGCGGCGAATACTCCGCTCACCTATTTTTCCAGCATCGCTGGTATGGCTTTGACGACGGCCTGTATGCTGCTGCGCGTTTTCTGGAGCTGATGGACAAGCAGGGCTGCAGTGCTGATGATATCCTGGACCGGGAACCGGAAAGTGTCAGTACACCGGAGCTCTTTGTCCCGGTCAGCGAACGTGAAAAGTTCGACATCATGGCCACCCTGGCACAACAGCTGGACCTTCCGGGTGCCACCATCAATCACCTTGATGGTATCCGGGCAGACTTCCCCGAGGGCTGGGCCCTGGTGCGGGCCTCCAATACCACCCCCTGCCTGGTATTTCGCTTTGAGGCTTCGTCCGGGTCCTGGCTGGAGAACATACGCGAATCTTTTTGCGCAGCGATATCCGGTATTATTCCCACCCTGGATCTGAAGAACATAACGGGATTTCATCACCCATGAGCAACCAGAATTTTTACCTTCAGCTCAAACAGGGCTGGCAGAGTTCAGCTGACAAGCCCTTTATTACAGGTCCGGGTATCGACTCCATCACCTATGCCGAAGGTGATGCCGCCACCGAGCGACTGTCCGTCCTGTTTAAAGCCATGGGCCTTGCACCTGGTGACAGGATTCTGACCCGCACGGCCAAATCCCCCATGGCCCTCATGGTATACCTAGCCTGCCTGCGCAGCGGATTGATTTATGTACCGGTGAACCCTGCCTGCACAAGGGATGAACTCGCCTATTTCATAGGCGATACCAGCCCATCCCTGTTTATCGGCGACCAGGAGCATGCAGAATTTGTAGCGGCGCAGTTTTCCCTGCTTACCAGAACCCTGGATGCCCAGGGAAACGGATCGCTGACCGATGAGAGCCAGAAAGTTCAACTTACGGATGAACAGGACATCCTGATACATGAGAGCCAGGCTGATGATATTGCGGTACTGATCTATACCTCAGGGACAACAGGCGCACCAAAAGGGGCCATGCTCAGTCACGGCAACCTGGCGGCCAATGCCAGTGTGCTGTATGAAAGCTGGGGATGGTCAGGTGATGATGTGCTGCTGCACTGCCTGCCCATCTTTCATGTCCATGGGCTTTTTGTGGCAACGCATCTGGCCATGCTGGGCGGGTCCACACTGATTTTTCTGCCGGGCTTCAATGCGCCCACTGTGCTGGACCTGCTGCCAAAAGCAACCGTGTTCATGGGCGTGCCCACGTATTACACCCGCCTGCTGCAGGTAGCAGGGCTGGACCAGAATGCCTGCGCCGGCATGCGGCTGTTCGTTTCCGGATCTGCCCCACTGCTTGAGGAAACCTTTCATGCCTTCCAGCAACGCACCGGGCATACCATCCTTGAACGCTACGGGATGTCGGAAACCGGGATGCTGGTCTCCAACCCGCTGAAAGGAGAGCGCCTGGCCGGCACTGTTGGTTACGCCCTGGACGGCGTGCAGACACGAATCTGTGATGAACAGGGACAGGAAGTGACTCGGGGAGATATCGGAGTCTTACAGGTCAAAGGGCCCAACGTGTTTTCCGGCTACTGGGGCAAACCCGAACTCAATGCCTCCGAATTTCAGGACGGCTATTTCATTACCGGCGACCTGGTCAGCCAGCAGCCCGATGGCCGGCTGGCCATTGTCGGCCGGAACAAGGACATGATCATCAGCGGCGGGCTCAACGTTTACCCCAAGGAGATCGAAACGATTCTCGACACCCAGCCAGGGGTTCAGGAGTCGGCGGTGTTCGGCATTCCTCACCCGGACTTCGGGGAAGGGGTTGTCGCAGCCGTGGTGCCGGCATCCGGGAGCACTGTAGATACCGATACCCTGCTGGCTACAGCCCGGGAACACCTGGCCGGCTATAAACTGCCAAAATCCATCGTGCTGGTGGATACCCTGCCTCGAAACACCATGGGTAAGGTCCAGAAAAATCGGCTGCGGGAGCAGTTCGGACAGCTTTTCCAGCCATAGTTGCTTGTTCCCTTTTTCTGCCAGTGCCATTGGTCCTGTCAGAAAATATGCCTATAATGACTGCCCGTTAGTAAGCATTTGCTTTGCTCAGAGAGCCTTAACTCCATGACACTTAATCTTAATTCTGCCAAGAATATTGCCAGCGTACTGACCGAGGCCCTGCCCTATATCCAGCGCTTCATCGGCAAAACCATCGTGGTGAAATACGGCGGCAACGCCATGATCGATGAGGAACTGAAAAACAGTTTTGCGCGCGACATCGTCCTCATGAAGCTTGTGGGCATGCACCCCATCGTGGTCCATGGCGGCGGTCCCCAGATTGGCTCGCTGCTGGAAAAACTTGGCATAGAATCCAGTTTCGTCAATGGCATGCGCGTGACAGATTCGGCCACCATGGACGTGGTGGAGATGGTGCTCGGCGGCCTGGTCAACAAGGAAATTGTCAGCCTGCTTAACCGTAATGGCGGCAAGGCAATCGGCATCACCGGCAAGGACGGTGATTTCATCCGGGCCAGGAAACTGAAAGTGTCCCGGAAAACCCCGGAAATGGAAGCGCCGGAAATCATCGATATCGGCCATGTGGGTGAGGTGGCCAGCATGAATGCCGGCATCCTGGAGATGATGAAGGACAGTGACTTCATTCCTGTCATTGCGCCCATCGGAGCAGACGAGTCCGGTGCTTCCTACAATATCAACGCCGATATTGTCGCCGGCAAGGTGGCACAGCTGGTGTCGGCAGAAAAATTGATCCTGCTGACCAATATTGCCGGTGTCCAGGACAAGGAAGGCAAGGTACTCACGGGCTTATCCACCAATCAGGTCAACAGCCTGATCGAGGACGGTACCATTTATGGCGGCATGCTACCCAAGATCCACTGTGCACTGGATGCCGTCAATTCAGGCGTGACCAGCGCCCAGATCATTGACGGCAGGGTACCCCATGCCGTCCTGCTGGAAGTCTTCACCGACGAAGGGATCGGCACCCAGATCACCAATAAACAGTCAGCCAAACTCCAGTAATCAACACAGGAACATTCCCATGGCACCGAGAGAAAAAGGCGCAAAGAAAGAAGCCATCCTGAGGGCACTGGCGCAGATGCTTGAGAATAATCCCGGTGGGCGCATCACCACAGCGGCCCTGGCCGCTGAAGTGGGGGTTTCTGAAGCCGCCCTGTACCGTCATTTCCCGAGCAAGGCCCGCATGTTTGAAGGCCTGATCGGTTTCATGGAAGACACCCTGTTCACCCGGATCAGCCGGATTCTCAGTGAAGGTTCAACCGCACTGTCCCAATGCGAAAAAATCATGCTGCTGGTACTGACCTTCGCAGAAAAAAACCCGGGTATCAGCCGGGTGCTCAACGGGGATGCTCTGGTGGGTGAGACTGAACGCCTGCGCGACCGTGCCAGCCAAGTCTATAACCGGTTGGATACGCAGTTAAAACAGGTGTTCCGGGAAGCCGAGCTGAAGGAGGGCGTTCGCACCCGGATGCTTGCATCCACCACCTCCAACCTGTTGTTAACCTTCATTGAAGGCAAGATCAGCCAGTATGTGCGTTCGGATTTCCAGCAAAAGCCCACAGATCTGTGGCAGGAACAGTGGCAATACCTGAATCAGGGCCTGTTCCGCCAGCCCGGCGAACAGCTTTGAAACACTAACGCCGGTCAGGATGACCGGCCAGGGAAGGCTATTCCAGGTTCAACAGCTCTTTGAGTCTATCGATGTTTTTCTGGGCTGTCGACAGGGTTTCAGCCCTTTCATTTTGAATACGCTCAAGCTGCCTGTTCAGGCGGGCTAGCTCTTCAGAGGAATCTTCCAGTTGTGATGCGATGGTCGCAGGGACTTCCCGGCCGGCCGCGACATTACTGTCCGCCGTTTCCTGTAAACGATCCACACGCTCCTGGGCATCATTGTGCAGAGCGGACAGTGCTTCAATCTGCGCATCCAGCTCACCGATGGTTGTGTCACGTCGGCGGATGACTTCTTCCGGAGAACGATACAGACGCAGCAGCAGGCGATCATCCTCCTCCTGTTTCCTGGCGGCTTCCTCGGCCAGCCTTTGCTGCTCTTGCTCATCCGACAGGGCGGCCAGCTCTTCCGGGGTCAGGACGCGGGCAACTTCCTGGATGACCCGGCCACGCTCATTGAGCACCTGATAACCATTCTTGACGTACTCGGCAGGCACGCGAGACCCCAGGATTTCGTTACCCTGGTCATCCTTGTATTTATAGATGTTGGCCGCCTGAACACTGAGTGAAACACCCAGTGTTAAAACGATGCCTGCTGTAATACGCGCTTTTAACATATGCTGTTTTTCAAATACCGTACTGTGCCTGGTAATCCTTCATACTGGACAGGTACTGTGACATGGTGTCGTCACCGTCCTGCTCCAGGTACTGGATAATTTGCGCCAGGTTGATAATGCTGACGACCGGAATGGAAAATTCCTGTTCGATTTCCTGAATCGCCGACAATGTGCCCTGACCTTTCTCCTGTCGATCCAGTGCCACGACCACACCTGCGGGTGTTGCCCCAGCCGCCGCGATAATATCCATGGTTTCCCGTATAGCGGTGCCGGCGGTGATCACATCATCAACGATCAGTACCCGGCCTTCCAGTGGGGAGCCAACTATGTTGCCGCCTTCACCGTGATCCTTGGCTTCCTTGCGGTTAAAACACCACGGAATATCCTGCTTTAATTCCTGCCAAAATGCAATTGAGGCGGCGGAAGCCAGGGGTATTCCCTTATAGGCCGGTCCAAAGATTACATCGAAGTCCAGACCGGCATGATTCACCGCCCTGGCGTAACAGGACCCGAGAAAACCCAATGCGGCACCGGTATTGAAAAGTCCGGCATTGAAGAAATAAGGACTCTGGCGACCCGACTTGAGGGTGAATTCACCAAACTTCAGGATCTTGTGTTCGGTGACATATTGTAGAAATTCTTTCTGGAAATCCTGCATCTGTTTCTCACTATGTATTGTCGTGGTTGATTGTGCGACCGTTAACTGGCCTGTCAGACCAGGTCCAGGGCATCCTTCTGGACTTCAAACAGGTTGTTGATGCCGTGACGCGCCAGGTCGATCATGGCATTGAGGTCATCAAAGCTGAAATCACCATCCTCGCCGGTGCCCTGGATTTCGATGAAGCCGCCTTTGTCTGTCATCACCACATTCATATCGGTTTCAGCTGACGAGTCTTCCGCATAATCCAGGTCCAGTACCGGCATGCCCTGGTATACACCCACGGATACAGACGCAATCATCTGCTTGATGGGGTTCTCCTTCACCAGCCCCTTGTCCAGCATGTAGGCAATGGCATCCGCCAGGGCCACACAACCCCCGGTGATAGACGCTGTGCGGGTACCGCCGTCTGCCTGGATCACATCGCAGTCAATCTTTATGGTGTTTTCGCCCAGCTTTTTCATATCAACTGCGGCTCGCAGGGAGCGACCAATCAGGCGCTGTATCTCCTGGGTACGACCACTCTGCTTGCCCCTGGCGGCTTCCCGGTCCATCCTGGAGCCGGTGGAACGTGGCAGCATGCCATATTCGGCCGTTACCCAGCCCTGACCGCTGCCTTTCAGGAAGCGGGGTACATTTTCCTCGACAGAGGCCGTGCAGATTACCCGGGTTTCACCAAACTCCACCAGCACGGAACCTTCTGCGTGCCGGGTGAAGTTGCGTGTAATGCGAATTTCCCGCAGGTCATTAGCCTGCCTGCCACTTGGTCTTGTTGTTTCGGACATTCCTACCCCTGTTTGTTAAATCTCGATTTTAAAACTGACGTCACACTCTGGACGGCAGTTACGCTAGCGGTCTATTTTATTATGAATAGCAAATCCGCTATAGTTCGTTTCCACTTTAATTCGTTATTTCCGGGCAATTATATGACAAGCAGTATGACGGCATTCGCCCGAAAACAGGCTGAATTTCCCTGGGGCGCCCTGATCTGGGAAGTCCGTTCCGTGAACCACCGCTATCTTGAACCATCCTTCAGGCTGCCCGAACAGTTTCGCCAGCTTGAGCCCGGCCTGCGGGACCTGCTGCGCAAACACCTGAGCCGGGGCAAGATCGACGCCCAATTGAAATTTATCCCGGATTTTTCCGCCAGCGGACAGCTGGCCATCAATGATGCCCTGCTGGAAGAACTGGACCGGGCCATATCCCATGTCAATGCCAGGACCACCACTGAAACAGCGGCCATCAATGCCCTGGAAATCCTCAAGTGGCCAGGCATCATTCAGGAAAAGGACCAGGACGCCAAGGTCATCGAGGAAGAAACTCTCGCCTTGTTCAAAGGCGCATTGAGCCTGCTGACAGAACACCGCAACCGGGAAGGCGGCGAGCTCAAAACCATTCTGGAAAGCCGGTTATCTGCCATCGAAGCCATTGTGCTGGATATCCGCTCCGCCCTGCCCGATATTCTTGTCGCCCAGCAGAACCGACTGCGGGACCAGGTCAGCACACTTGAAACCGAGGTGGAGCCCGGGCGCCTGGAACAGGAACTGATCCTGATCATGCAGAAAGCCGATATCCAGGAAGAGATCGACCGCCTGGATGCCCATGTGAAGGAAATCCGGCATGTTCTGTCCCGCAAGGAACCCGTCGGCAGGCGCCTGGATTTTCTGATGCAGGAGCTGAACCGGGAAGCCAATACCATCTGTTCGAAAGCCGTGGTCACCGATACCACCTTCAATGCCGTAGAGCTCAAGGTGTTGATCGAGCAGATGCGTGAACAGGTCCAGAACATCGAGTAAACCATGTCCCAGGGAATTCTTTTTTTAGTGTCCGCACCATCAGGTGCCGGTAAAACCAGCCTGGTCAATGCCCTGCTGGAGGCCTCTGCCGCTTCCACCATGAACAACCTGTGCGTGTCCATCTCCCACACCACCCGACCAAAACGTCCCGGTGAGACCGACGGCAAGAATTACCATTTTGTCAGCGTTGATGAATTCAGGCAGATGAGAGCCGACAAGGCTTTTCTGGAAAGTGCAGAAGTATTCGGAAATTTCTACGGCACATCCCGTCACTGGGTCGAAGACCGGCTCAGTCAGGGTTGGGATGTGATCCTGGAAATCGACTGGCAGGGAGCCGCCCAGGTGCAGCAGCTCATGCCCGGGGCCGTCAGCATTTTCATCCTGCCGCCTTCCCTTGCAGCCCTGCGTGAACGCCTTACCAGCCGAGGCCAGGACGATGCTTCCGTGATCGAAAAGCGGATGAGTGAGGCGGTCAACGAGATTTCCCACTATGGTCAGGCAGACTACATTGTGATCAACCAGACGTTTGACGTTGCTCTGGACGACCTGAAAGCCATCATCCGCAGTGCCAGGCTCGGCAAAGCCTACCAGATGGCCAGTCATGCCGCTCTGCTGGACAGCCTGGTCAGGGGCTGAGACGCAGGGCTGCCGCCCGCGCGAAAGGCGTCCGCTCTTGCCTCTTCTCTCTTGCCTCTTTATAATCCCCCGCCCCGGCTTATCTAGCCACGAAACACTGAAAATTAGGTATCACTATGGCCCGTATTACCGTAGAAGATTGTCTGGACAAGGTTGAGAACCGTTTTGACCTGGTCATGATTGCCAGCAAGCGCGCCCGTCAGCTTCAGACCGGCGGCAAGGATCCGTTGGTTTCTGAAGACAATGACAAGCCCACTGTACTGGCATTGCGTGAAATCGCTGATGGCCTTGTCGATTCTTCCATTTTGACTGATACTCACGAGGAAGAAACCGAAGCCGCTTTTGGTATGGTCGAAGCCACACCAAAAAATGATATCTCTATTGAAGAGGCCATGGATGCGGTACTGATTCCTGAAGCCGGTGAAGATGAAGAAGAGGCGCCTGCTGCCGCTCCTGACATCGACGAAGACGATCAGTAATCCCGTCCCAGTTTCGGGCAGGCACACCATCAGGGCCTGCCCGGCTTTCCGCCTCCCCCGCTTACTTCAATAGTGTCGATGCCATGACAACTATTGAAACATTTGCACAAGATCTCAATTACATGGGTACCGCCCAGGTCGACCTGATCCGGCGCGCCTATTATTACGCCGAGCAGGCCCACGATGGCCAGGTTCGCCGCTCCGGTGAACAGTACGTCACCCACCCGCTGGCCGTCGCCGAAATCCTTCGTGAAATGCACATGGATCACCAGAGCCTGATTGCGGCCATGCTCCATGATGTCATCGAAGACACCGGTATCACCCGTGAAGCCATCGAAAGCCAGTTTGGTGAAACCGTGGCCAACCTGGTGGATGGTGTCAGCAAACTGAACCAGATTGAATTCAGCACCCGCGCCGAAGCCCAGGCAGAAAATTTCCAGAAAATGGCCCTGGCCATGGCCAAGGATATTCGCGTCATCCTGGTCAAACTGGCCGACCGCATGCACAACATACGCACACTTGACGTACTGGGCCCGGACAAGCAAAAACGCATCGCCAGAGAAACCCTTGAGATCTATGCGCCCATTGCCAATCGCCTGGGCATGCATAACATCCGGCTGGAATTCGAGGAACGTGGCTTTTCCACCCTGTACCCTCTGCGGTCCATGCGCATTGATGCTGCCGTCAAGAATGTCAGCGGCTATCGCAAGGAACTGGTGACCCAGGTTCAGGAAGCCCTTGAAGCCTGCCTCAAACGTGAGGGTATGCCGGGCCGCGTGCTGGGACGCGAAAAACACCTGTACAGCATCTACCGGAAAATGAAGGACAAAAGCCTGTCTTTCCGGGAAATCACCGATGTGTTTGCCTTCAGGGTGATCACTGATGAAGTGGACACCTGCTACCGCATCCTCGGTGCCGTGCACAGCCTGTATAAGCCGGTGCCAGGCAAATTCAAGGATTACATCGCCATTCCCAAGGTCAACGGTTACCAGTCACTGCATACAACACTGTTCGGTATGCACGGTGTGCCTATTGAAATCCAGATACGCACGGAAGAGATGGACCAGATGGCCAACAACGGGATAGCCGCCCACTGGTTATACAAATCCGCTGATGACACCCCCAACCAGAGCCATATCCGCGCCCGACAATGGGTGCAGGACCTCCTGGAAATGCAGAAGCATGCAGGCAACTCACTCGAATTCATCGAACATGTCAAAACGGACCTGTTCCCTGACGAAATCTATGTCTTTACACCGAAAGGGGCCATCCTGGAATTACCGGCCGGTTCCACACCGGTGGATTTTGCCTACGCTGTTCACACAGATGTGGGCAACTCCTGTGTGGCCTGCCGAATCAACAAGCGCCTGGCACCGTTGAGTCAGCGCCTGCAAAGCGGGCAGACGGTGGAAATCATTGCCTCGGGCAACCAGCCCAATCCGGCATGGCTGGGTTTTGTGGTGACCGGCAAGGCACGCAGCAATATCCGTCACTTCCTGAAGAATCAACGCCGCTCAGAAGCCATCGCGTTGGGCCGACGTTTGCTTAACAAGACGTTGTCCAGTTTCGGCTACCACCTGTCCAACATCCCCAAGGAAAAAATCGGGGGCCTGCTGGAGCAAACCGACTTCGATGTGCTGGACGATCTGCTGGAAGATATCGGCCTGGGCAACCGCATGGCCTACATTGTTGCCCGCCGGATGATTCCAACCGAGGATGGCGAGGAACTGCCGGTCAGCAACGACGAATCCTCCATGGCAATTCGCGGTGCAGAAGGCATGCTGATGACTTTTGCCAAATGCTGCTTTCCGATACCGGGCGACCCCATCGTCGGGTACGTCAGTGCGGGTCGCGGGATGATCGTGCACCGCGAAACCTGCAATAACGTGACTGAAGCAAGGAACGACCCCAAGAAATGTGTGAACCTGCGCTGGGATCCAGGTGTCGGCGGAGAATTTACGGTCGAACTCAGAGTCGAGCTGGAACATCAGCGCGGTATTATCGCCACGCTGGCTAATGTCATCAGTTCTGCGGAAGGGAATATCGAAAAGATCACCACATCGGATCGTGATGCACGCTTCAGTATCGTCAACCTGACATTAACAGTACGCAACCGTGTCCACCTGGCCAGGCTGATGAAAAAAGTCCGGATGGTGAAATCGGTGACCCGGGTTGCCAGGGTCAAGAACTAGCCGTTTGAAACACTCAGGATATTGAGTTTGGGATCATCCCCGGACGCTTTCGCTTTTATGTGTTCACGAATTTTCATCAATCCGGTTTCACTGAGCAGTTCCCTGGCCTCGCAAGACGGAACCGCCTCACTGTAAATGAAACCCTGGATCACTGGGCAATTGAGGCTGCGCAGATAACGCAGCTGGTATTCTTCCTCGACCCCTTCGGCCACCATTTCCAGTTTCAGACCGCGTGCCATGTGGGCGATCGCCATCGATGATGGACTGGTCGGCATCCTCTTCCATGTCATGAATGAAGCTGCGATCAATCTTCAGACGGTGTATTGGCAGTTTCTGTAGCAGGCTGAGCGAGGAATAACCGGTACCAAAGTCATCGATGGCCACATGAACACCCACCAGGTGCAGCTCGTTGAGCTTTTCAACTGTCTGTTCAATATTGTTCATCAGCATGCTTTCGGTGATTTCGATTTCCAGTTTCTCTCCCGGGAACTGATGTTTCTTCAGGGCCCTGACAATCTTGTCGACAAAATCTTCCTGTTCAATCTGGCGATTGGAAAAGTTGATCGCCAGCCTGTCGACCCGTAAACCATCATCCAGCCAGGTTTTGACTTCAGCGATGGCGGAATCCAGTATCCAGTCACCCAGGTCAACAATGATCCCGGTTTCCTCGGCGACTGTCATGAAATACAGGGGCGACAACAGCCCCTTTTCAGGATGATTCCAGCGCAGCAGCGCTTCCACACCGATGATGTCGCCATTAAACGAACTGACCTGCGGCTGGTAGAACACCTCGAACTGCTTTTTCTTCAAGCCACGGCGAATATCCGCTTCCATGTTAAGCATCCGGCTGTGCTTGATGCTCATGTCGCGGTTGTAGCGGTTGTAACTGTTTTTGCCCTGTTCCTTGGTGTAGTACATGGCCGTGTCGGAATGCTTGATCAGCAGGTCTGCCGTGTTGCCGTCTTCCGGATACATGGCAATACCGATACTGCCGGTCACGAAAATTTCATTGCCATCGACAATGAAGGGATCCTTGACGGTTTCCACCAGCTTCTTGCCAACGATCTGGTCAACGCCTTCGAATTCCACATGGGGCAGCAGCACAATAAATTCATCGCCACCCAAACGGGCAACCGTGTCCCCTTCACGCAGGCAGGACTTCAGGCGGTTGGCTACCTGCTTCAACAGCTCATCACCGACGGAATGCCCCAGGGTGTCATTGACCACCTTGAAGCGGTCCAGGTCGAGGAACAGCACGGCCAGTTTGTCATCTTCACGCCGGGCATTGCTGATGGTGTTCGACAGACGGTCATGGAACAGCGCACGGTTCGGCAGACCCGTCAGCAAATCATGATAGGCCTGGAAGTGAATGAGTTTTTCCGAGGCCAGACGCTCGGTAATGTCACGGGCCACCACATAGGTGCCGGAATATTCATTGCGGTGCAAAACCCCCTGTTCATCGCGAATTTCGTTTTCGTAGACGCCCAGAGAATTCATTTCGATGGCAATGCGATTGCGCACCCAGCCCGGCTTATTGCCCGGTTTGCACATCAGCCAGATTTCCGCATCGCGTGTCGCACGCGGACCGGCACGACGCTCATTAAAACAGTGGGACGCACGCTCCAGGTATTCGGGATCAATAATGGTTGAATAGTGCGTGCCGATCAGCTCGTCCTTTTTATAATTAAGCAGATCTTCAGCGCGGTCATTTACGTAGGCAAAGTGGCTATTCTTGTCGACAATAAAAATGATGTCCGGTGAGCTTTCAATCATGAAGCGGTACAGACGTTCCGACCGCTCCAGTTGCTTGCGCAGGGAAAACAGGCTTTTTTCGAGTTCGCTTTTACGAATGGCGTTGCGCAGCGTGTGCTGCAGCTCATCAAATTCGAAAGGCTTTTTGATATAATCGAAGGCACCCAGCTGAAAAGCACTGGTCACCTGATCAAAGGACGTTTCACCACTGAGCACGACAATGGCGACATTGATATTTTTTTCGTTAATGAATTCCATCACCTGAGGTCCATCAACCTCAGGCATGTTCATATCCAACAGGACAAGATCAAACTCATCGTGTTCGAGTCTATCGAGAGCCTCCTTTCCCCCTAATGCTGGCACCACCTGATATCCGGCGGCCTCCAGCGGGGCCTTATTGCTATCTAGCATGCCCCTTTCATCATCCACCAACAGGATTTTGTGCTCGATAGCCATTATCGCTACTTTCTTGGCGCATCAGAGGGTGCAGATAGCGGCAAGAGTACAGTGAATTCTGTTCCAGTTGCATTCACGGCGTCACGATTTTGACCATTATTTTGCACTTTTGACCGACAGGCGACCTGTCCCCTAAGGTTTTTCACCAGGTTATTGACAATGGAAAGGCCCGAACCCGTGTGATTTCCGTCTTTTGTGGTGTTTCCGGGAGTAAAAAGCCGGTCAAGAACGGCCGGATCAATGCCTGGACCATCATCCCTGACCACCAGCTGCACAAAACGATGGCCATCCATATATATATCGCCGGTCGTCATGATGTTTATGGTACCGCCGTCCACAAGGGCTTCTGCGGCGTTCTTCACAAGATTGGTGATGATCTGACGCAGGGCATCCTCATGACAGACCAGCTCGGGCACGGCCGGATCCAGGTCAGTTTCAATAGTAATGTGATCATCAGCCGCCAGGGACCCGCGGAACATACTGACCAGGCTGGATATGACGGCATTCACGTCAAGCGCCCGTGCCTGTTCCACCTCATGCGCCTTTTTCAGGGTCTCCAGAATTTTGCTGACCCGGTCAATTTCACTCTTGATGAAACTGATTTCAGACTGCACTTTCGTATCGCCTTCCTGTTTCATGCTCAACAGCTGCAGGTAGTTCTTGATAATGCCCAGCGGATTATTGGCTTCGTGTATAGCCTCGCGAATACGCCGGTCGTATTCTGCTGCCACATCCTGTTCTGCAGTCTGCCCTGGTTGCGGACTCGCTTCCAGGTAGCCGCCCAGTTCACAGGCCAACAGGTTTCGCAGGTGCTTCTGCTTCTTGTATTTTTCCGCCTGGTCCAGGGGCACGCCAATCACCAGAATGCCTTCAACCACGCCACTGTCCGGATTCAGGCAGGGTTCGCAGCAGAAATTATCGGCGCCAACCAGAGAGCTTACCTGGCGGTCTATCACACTCAGTGTGGAGTCAGGCAAACGAAATACGGGGGAGTTTTCTATCACGCTGCGGGCAATCACGCTGCGCTCGGCCAGGCAGCGGATAGTTAGCAGCTCAGAGGCAAGACCTTCTGCAGAACCGGTCAGGCAGGTCAGGGTACTTTAATTGGGTCCACCAGCAAACAGCAAAAACTGGTAATCACCGAACAAGGCCTTGATGACATCCGTTAATACGGTTTTCAAATCCTGCGCATTGCGGGCCCGCGCCAGTCGCGCTCTTGATGGGGCAAGCAGGCTTTCGGCCTCAATGCGTGCCTGCAAATCCCGCAAGGCAATTCTTTCCTGTTTCAGAATATCGTCTGCTTCCGACTGTGGCAGTGGCAGGTAGCTTGTCGAAGAATAGGCGATATTCCAGGTGGCCGTGGTTTGTACCAGACGTTCCCTGGCAACGGTTCGCACGGTGGTGAGGACTTCAGCCTTCAGATCAAACAGGGTGTCTGCCCAGACAGCCGCCTCTGGAGGTTCCTGCTCATCGGCCAATTGATTGGCCAGCCAGGCGATTCGCACCAGGGGTGTGGCATCGAGAATGTCATCCAGCGCCTGATGGTGGTAACGCACCGCATCACAACTGAACCCATCAGCGCCCCAGTGCCTGAGCATGGCGGCACCGAGTTCTGCATGATCAATGCCAAAGGCGTTTTTTTCCTTGTCCAGCAGCGTGCGGGTGTCGGATGTTTGCTGCAGCAACTCCAGATAGCTGTTGCCATGGATCTGCTCCAGGGCCAGGGCGCCGACATTGAGCATGAGACCACAGAAGCCGGCCTGGCGAATTCGATTTTCCTGCTCAGGACCATTCGGGACTACCTGTCGGGCCAACTCTTCTGCCAGGCAGCGCCCGAGGCTGCTTTGCAAATAAAGCTGCTTGAGAAAGCGCAGGCGCGGAACGGAAAGCCGGGTGAATCCCAACCGGGTGGCACACTGACGCAGGTTGCTGGCCAGATCGGGGCTTTTACCCAGCGCTGTTTCAGCCTGAAGCCGGACTGACAGAAACAGATCTCCCGCGACCATGGCGTCCTGGTCCGAGGCCGGGGTGCCAGGGGCCAGCAGATCGAGTTCTCGCACCAGCAGCTCCGGCAGGGAAGGAAACTCCGCCGGCCGTAACTGCTTGATTATTTTGTCAGCGATATCAGACACTTATTTGCTGCTCTATGCGCTCAAGGCAGACCTGGGCCAAATTAAGGAAAAGTTTCACATTGTAGCTAAAAGGCCTGTATTCGTCACATAAGACTGAGATCAGGACTTTGCCCATTTTCGGTATACCTGTACTATTTCGGGTCCTGTCATTCACCCTGATTCGATGCCGGAGACTTTATGAATTTCTTGAATGCCGCCAGATCTGGATTACTGGTTCTACCTGCCCTTGTCGCCAGCCTTGCCTTTGCCCAGCCGGCACCGTCACCGGCGTTCTCGGCCGAGGAACTGTCAGCGCCACCCACCGTGGGCTGGCTCACCAATGGCGGCAACCTGGGCAACCAGCGTTACTCTCCGCTGACCCAGATCAACAAGGACAACGTGGGTGACCTGAAAGCTGAATGGCGAGTGCATCTGAATGGCTCGGGGGCAGGACCCAATCACTCCGGCCAGGGCGAACCCCTGTTTTACAACGGCACGTTGTTTGTGGGCACCGGTGAGAACGATGTTTTTGCCATTGATGTGGACACCGGTGAGTTCCTGTGGACCTACCAGGCCAATCTCGACCCGGCCCGCGTCAATGTCTGCTGTGGTTGGGTGAGCCGCGGCCTGGGCATGGGAGAAGGGCAGATCTATGTCGGTCAACTGGATGCGAAGCTGGTGGCTCTGGACCAGGAAACCGGCGAGGTGAACTGGGAAATCCAGGCCGAAGACCCCAACATGGGCTATGCGATTACCTCCGCTCCGCTGTACTACAATGGCATGGTTATCACCGGCTTCGCTGGTGGTGAGCGCGCCATTCGCGGCCGCATCAAGGCCTATGACGCCAAAGACGGGTCATTACTGTGGACCTTCTATACCATTCCCGGCCCCGGTGAATTCGGCCATGATTCCTGGCCATCAGATAACGAGGCCTGGCGCACCGGCGGCGCACCCATCTGGCAAACACCTGCGGTGGATCCTGAGCTGGGCATGCTGTATTTCTCCACCGGCAATGCCGGCCCTGACCTGAACGGCAACGAACGTGAAGGGGACAATCTGTTTACCGTGTCCATCGTGGCCCTGGATGCCCAGACCGGCGAATACCGCTGGCATTTCCAGCAGGTGCATCATGATATCTGGGATTACGATTCTCCCAGCCCGGTGGTGCTGTTCGACGTGATGAAGGACGGCATTCCCCGCAAGGGCCTGGCCGAAGCCAGCAAGTCCGGCTACCTCTATATTCTCGATCGCATCACCGGCCAGCCGCTGGTGGGCATCGTGGAAACCGAGGTGCCGCAAATGGCTTCCCAGAAAACCTCCCCGACCCAACCCATTCCGGTGGGTGAGGATTTCATTCCCCATTTCATTGATGTGGCCCCTGAAGGCTGGACCCTGGTCAACGACGGTAAAACCTTCACGCCCTTCGACACCGATCCGGTGCTGTACAAACCGCTCGCTGGCGTGAACTGGCCGCCAAAAGCCTATGATCGTGAAAACGGCTGGCTGTATATCTGTGCCAACGACCGCATCGGCGGCGCCGCCCAGGAAGCCGAAAACTCTGACCCCACCCATGATGCCACCTGGCTCGGGGGCGGCTTCCGCATGCCCAATGTGCCTTCCCGTGGCATCTTTGCCGCGATGGATGTCACCACCAATACCATCGCCTGGCGCCAGCAGTGGACCGGCGGCTGTTCATCCGGGTCTGTGGTCACTGCCGGCGGCCTGATCCTGCACGGTCGCACTGATGGCCGTGTGACGGCCATGGACAAGGACAACGGCAAGATGCTTTGGGAATACCAGACCGATGCCGGCGTGAATGGCACCGCTGCCACCTTCATGCACGAAGGCACCCAGTACATCGCGATTATTTCTGCCGGCACCATTTATGCCGGTGGCAAACATGGTGACAGCATCTGGCTGTTCTCCCTGGAAGGCGACATCGAACAGGAAAAAGCTCCCGTTCAAAGTGGCGGCGGCATTGCTGCGGCTGCCACCCCCATGGACATCGATCCGGTCAATCCCCCTGAAGGTCATACCCCTGATGTGGCCGGCGGCCGCGGGATTTTCCAGGGCCTGTGCTCAGCCTGCCACGGCCCGAACGGAGAGGGCGGCGAAGCGGGCGTAGAGCTCAAGGGCAAAACACTGAGCACTTCCGACATCATGACCGTCGCCAACTACGGCCGGAACACCATGCCTGCGTTCGGGTTTGCCTATACCCCGGAGCAACTGCATGACGTGGCGACTTACGTCATTCAGGAAATACTCCCGGAGTGACGGAGGCAGGAGACAGGAGGCAGGGTTGTTCAGGTAAGACTGAATACTTAACGCCTCTATTTTGACTTTTTGTGAGGCAGGAAATCTGGATTGCAGAACCCCCTTTCGTATTACCCTGAAAGTATCACTATCCTCCTACCCTGCTCATCTTCAAGCAACGTGTCCCTGCCTCCTGTCTCCTGTCTCCTGTCTCTATTCTGGCGACCGCCCCATTTCCACCCTAAAATGCATGTATGACTGCCCAACCCTCCACACCTGACCTCAGCACGACACCCGTCGCCACGCTCAAAGGTGTTGGCCCCAAGTTGGCGGAGAAACTGGCCAACATACATATCCATACCGTTCTCGACCTGCTGTTCCATTTGCCCCTGCGTTACCAGGATCGCACCCGTATCACGCCCATCGCTGCGCTGCGTCATGGACTGGAAGGAGTGATTGAAGGAGAGGTGATGGGCAGTGCGGTGGTCTTCGGCAAGCGGCGCAGCCTGCTGGTTAAGGTGCAGGATCGTACCGGCATCCTCAGCCTGCGTTTTTTTCATTTTAGCGCTGCGCAAAAAAATGCCCTGGTTGATGGTGTGCGTATTCGCTGTTTTGGCGAAGGGCGCTGGGGTAAAAGCGGGCTGGAGTTGTATCATCCGGAATACGAGATCATCAGCGGCAGCACCAAAGCTCTTGATGAAAATCTGACGCCGATCTACCCCACAACCGATGGCCTGCACCAGGCCCGACTGCGCGCCATGGCAGAACAGGCGCTTTCGTTACTGGAAAAATCACAGGCCCTGCCTGACCTGCTTCCCGAAGCCTTGAGCAATGAACTGCAGTTCATTTCCCTGGCTGAAGCGTTACGTTATCTGCACCGTCCTCCAGTGGATGCCGTGCTTTCGCAATTGCAGGACGGCACTCATCCGGCACAAAGCCGCCTTGCCTTCGAGGAATTGCTGGCCAACTATTTATGTCTGCGCCGCCTGCGGGAGCAGGCCAATCAGCATTCTGCGCCGGCCTTTAACGGGACCGACAAGCTCGCAACAGCCTTGATGGCGTCGTTGCCATTCGCCTTGACCAAAGCCCAGCAGCGGGTAGGCCAGGAAATTGCCCGTGATATGACCAGACCGACCCCCATGCTCAGGCTGGTGCAGGGGGATGTGGGCTCTGGCAAAACCCTGGTGGCTGTCATCGCGGCCCTGCAGGCAGTGGAACACGGCTACCAGGCCGCCATCATGGCACCCACTGAAATTCTGGCGGAACAACACTACCTGAACCTGGATACACTGCTCCGGCCACTTGGCCTGAACGTGGCCTACCTGAGCGGCAAGATAAAGGGCAAGGCCAGGGAGGAGGTGATGCAGAACATGAGCAGTGGTCAGGCGCAGATCATTGTCGGCACCCATGCCCTGTTCCAGGATGAAGTGGCCTTTGCCAAACTCGGATTGATCGTGGTGGATGAACAGCACCGCTTCGGTGTGCATCAGCGCCTGGCGCTGCGCGAAAAGGGCAACCAGGATAACAGCTACCCCCACCAGCTCATCATGACGGCCACTCCGATTCCCCGCACGCTGACCATGAGTGCCTATGCGGATCTCGACTGTTCCATCATTGACGAACTGCCACCAGGCCGCACGCCCATCAATACCATTCTCAGCCAGGACACCCGCCGGGCTGAAATTATTGATCGCATCCATGCCGCCTGCCGTGAAGGCAAGCAGGCTTACTGGGTGTGCACCTTGATAGAAGAAAGCGAAGCCCTGCAGGCGCAAGCTGCCGAAGCGACGTATGCAGAATTGCAGGACGCCTTGCAGGACATAAAAATCGGCCTGATCCACGGACGGCAAAAGCCCAAGGACAAGGCCGACATCATGCAGGCCTTCAAGGCCGGCAATATTCAACTGCTGATTGCTACCACGGTAATCGAAGTGGGTGTGGATGTGCCCAATGCCAGCCTGATGGTGATCGAGAATCCCGAACGCCTCGGCCTGGCCCAACTGCATCAACTGCGTGGGCGTGTCGGCCGCGGCAGCCAGGAAAGCCACTGTGTGCTGTTATATAAAACACCCTTGTCTGATGTGGCCAAACAGCGCCTGTCCATCATGCGCCAGAGCAACGATGGTTTCTTTATCGCCGAAGAAGACCTGAAAATCCGCGGCCCCGGCGAAGTCCTCGGCACCCGCCAGACCGGCATCATGGAATTCAAGCTGGCCGACCTGCTGCGCGATGCCCATCTGCAGCCCAAGATCAAACTGTGGTCGGAACAGATCAGGACCCATCAACCAGAATTGATTGAGCCATTGATCAAGCGCTGGCTGGCGGGGAGTGAGCAATATGGACATGTTTAAATAAGACAATACCGTTCGTGAAACCGAAAGGAGCTTGTCGTCATCTGGGCAATAAGGTGAGATCTGTTACCTGACCTCATTCCTTGCGGGTATAGCCTTTTAGTACGTTTAACCAGTAATAAATGCTACCTGGCCAACACGCTTGTGTTTTGCGTACTTTTCAATCATCTTTGCTCACATGTATGCCGCCTTCAATAAAGAGACATTGAAGAACAGGGAGTTACAGGATGTATCAGTATAAAAGTGAGCACGCCATGGAATACATACGCGCACTCTACAAGAGGGCATGCCCCCTTTCCCCACCGTCTCTTGGCCAAAAAACTGATTCTAAATCAGGCAGTAAAAAACTTTCGTTAAACAAATATATTATGCGCATGTAAGCATGCGCAGTATTAAAATGTTATGCACCTAAAGTGTCAGTTCCAGCTTCCTTATAGGAGGATTTATGTCAATTAAAGGTCTTTTTTATATCGAAGCATTCGTTTCCGACTTAACGAGAAGTAAACAGTTTTATGGAGACATCTTAGGCTGGAAACTTGAAACAGACTTGCCGGAAGTTGCCGGATACTACTTTGGTACTGGATATTTAGTACTAGTAAAAGAAAGTCGCCCCGAAAATGAACAAATTTACTCTGGCGGCATGTATGTGGAAGTAGAGGTCGAAAATGCGGCAGCTGAATATGAACGCTTGAAGAGCTTAGGCATCTCCCTAAGCGAATTAGAAAATAAACCTTGGGGCGAGAGTAAATTCACATTCAAAGATCCCGATGGTTACACCTGGGCATATGGGCAAGCTTCATAAATCGATGCATAACAAGCCCTTGAATATCGGCCTATACTACAGGCCTGGGACAGTTGCTTCGCAACTGCCCCATTAAGAGGGGCGTTAATCTCAACATCCTCTTTCCCATCAGAGTTTTTTAAAAATGAATGCCGGCATAATCTTGTTCCCCTTTTTCGGCACCATGTTGTTAACAATGGTGGTCTGGCTTTACATGTATACCAAGCGACTCCCGTTCGTTCTACGCAGCCAACTCACACCAGAGCAGCTCACGCCACAGGAGCTTGCGCGCTTGTCGCCGCCTGACGTGGCGAATCCATCTGACAACCTCAAGAATCTGTTTGAGTTGCCCACTCTTTTCTACGCGGTGGTTCTTTATCTTCTTACAAGCCAGCTGGTTGATGCCTGGTATACCGGTGCGGCGTGGGTATTCTTTGTATTCCGGGTTTTACACAGCATTGTGCACTGTACTGTCAATGTCGTAAGGCCACGTTTCCTGCTCTATGCCATCTCAGCGGCGGCATTGTGGTTCATGATATTGCGGCTTTCAGTGAACATCTTCTTTCAAAGTGCCTGAGTTTGCATAACAACCTGATTGATAACGCCCACTGGGCCATGACATCTTTCATGGCTCGACCTCAATACCAGAGCCTTTTTCTGCGAACCAGCTTAAACCTATGAAAAAAATTCTGATATTTGGTAATTCCGGTTCAGGGAAGTCCACGCTAGCCAAAAAGCTTTGTGCTGATGAGCAGCTGGCGCACCTCGACCTGGATGTCCTTGCCTGGGAACCTACATCACCCCCCGAGCGAAAAGCGCTTTCTGAGTCTGAAAAAGCCATATCACACTTTATCCAGTCCAACCCGGGCTGGGTCATAGAAGGTTGTTATGCTGATTTGCTGGAAATTGCTGTTCCTTTTTCCTATGAAATAATATTTTTAAACCTCCCTGTCGACACCTGTGTCGATAACGCCAGACATCGTCCTTGGGAGCCGCATAAATATGAAACCAAAGAAGCTCAGGATGGAAACCTGGAGATGTTGATTGAATGGATCCGACAATACGCAGACAGAACGGATACTTTTTCACAAGCAGCACATACCGCTCTCTATGAGCGGTATTCAGGGAAGAAGGTCATGTTCACCAATAACCATCCAAATCTGTAACCGTTGAGAACAATAAGGCTAACATGCTGGCATTCTTCCGATCGTACGCACTTCTACTTCAAGCATTCTTCAGGAGCAACCTATGATGACAGCAGGCTGGATAATGAGCGGACTTTTTGCAGCATTTATGCTGCTGGCGTCTGTTGTTCCCAAATTGATTAAACATTCCTCGGCCATCGATTCACTGACACAGCTGGATTGGCCTGTAAAATACCTCACGCTGATTGCGATGCTGGAGTTGGCGGGGGTAGCTTTTTTTCTGTATCCAGCCACCAGTTTGCTTGGGGCCATTATGTTTACCGGCATCCTGGGCGGAGCCCTGGCCAGTCATCTGCGATCCGGCAGCCCGTTATACAGTCATACCCTGTTCAGCACCTATCTGGGGTTTTTTATGTGGCTCGCTTTATGGTTAAGGGATCCTGAATTCCGGATTGCCGTTTCGCTATTGAATTAACACAATCTGATTTTTGGTTTATGGATTATGGTTTATTGGATTAATTCATTTCGTCTTCTGAGACTTCCTGTGTGCGCTTATGGATAAGCCTGTTGCCGTCAATGATGAATTTGTCTCACTGGTTTTAGCCGCCAAAGAAGATGCCGCCTTTCGCCAACGTTTGTTGAACATTCTGCGGATTTCCGAGCCTGAGCGCAGATTGCTGGTGGCACAACTGGTATCCGAGAGCCAGGCCAATGATGCCCCCCCGGCGTTTGTCGATGCGCCGAGTTCACTGGGAGATGACAAGATCGCCAGGACTGTCATCGACATTCTGATCAGTATCGACAACTGATTAGTCCGTTACCGACGGCATATAAGGTTGATCCTCACCATCCATCCATACGTATAATGGCTGTTTTGCATAAAGCTACAAACAGAGGTTTCCATGTCCACCCCGAATTTTTCTGACGTCAATGCCAGCATTCAACGCATCTTTGCCCTGCAGCAAAAACACCAATGGGTAATGAAGGCCTCATCTGCCGAAGAGCGCAAAGCCCTGTTGGGCAAACTGAAGGCTGCTGTGGAGGCCCATGCTGACGAGATCGTGGCTGCCGTGCGCCAGGATACTCGCAAGCCGGAACAGGAAATTCGCATCACCGAGGTGCTGAATGTGACCGGCAACATTCAGCGCAATATCGACAACCTGGATGCCTGGATGGCACCCGTGGATGTCCCCACCTCCATGAACCCCAATGACCGTGCCCAGATCCGTTATGAAGCGCGTGGTGTCTGCCTGATTCTCGGGCCCTGGAACTTTCCACTGGGCCTGGTCCTGGGACCACTGGCCGCCGCCATTGCCGCCGGCAACTGCTGCATGGTGAAACTGACTGACCTGTGCCCCAACACGGCAAGAGTTGCTGCAAAGATCATCAGCGAGGCCTTTGATGAAAAAGAGGTGGCCCTGTTTGAAGGTGAGGTGGATGTAGCTACCGCACTGCTTGAGCTACCTTTTAATCATATCTTCTTCACGGGCAGTACCCGAGTCGGCAAACTGGTGATGGCTGCCGCCGCCAAACACCTGGCCACTGTCACCCTTGAACTGGGCGGCAAATCACCAGTGATCATTGATGAAGGTGCAGACGTGGTAAAAATTGCCGGCGACCTGGCCGGTGCCAAGCAGTTCAATGGCGGGCAGGCCTGTATCTGCCCGGATTATGTGTTCGTGAAGGAAAGCCAGAAGGAAGCCCTGGTGAATACGTTCAAGGCGAAGGTGCAGGAAAACCTGTTTGATGACAGCGGCAACATCAACAAGGAAGGAATCGCCCAGATAGTGAATCCCCAGAATTTCGCACGGGTGAAAGGCCTCTTCGATGATGCCGTGGCAAATGGTGCCACCGTTGCCGTTGGCGGTCAGTTGGAGGAAAGTGATTTAACAGTTCATCCCACCCTGCTCACCGATGTCACCCCCGATATGGCCATCCTGCAGGAAGAAATCTTTGGGCCCGTTCTGCCAGTCATGACTTACGAGAATCTGGATGATGTCATCGAGTACATTGAGCAGCGGGACAAACCCCTGGCCCTGTATGTCTATTCACCAAATCCGGACAATGTGGAAAAAGTACTGAACAGAACCTCTTCGGGCGGAGTGACCGTCAACGGGGTATTCTCCCACTACCTGGAAAACAACCTGCCCTTTGGCGGTGTGAATGGTTCCGGGATGGGCAGTTATCACGGCCAATTCGGTTTCAAGGCCTTTTCCCATGAACGCGCGGTTTACCGGCACCTGTAAGCTGCAGGGTCATGACCTGGCACCATTCAGGGCTTTTTCAGGCGCCGGGAATATAAACACGTGAATAACGTGTTATGAACTGGATAGCAAACAACGTTGCAGAGCTGTTAACAGCCATCTCCATCCTGTTTGCCGTGCTTACCTGGTATATCGCCCACAGAAACCAGGCACGCAAGGACAAAATCCATTACACGCTGGAAGTGCTTGGCCAGACCAAAACCCTTGAACACCTGGCCAGGGCCGATTTTCTGATAAACCAGGCGATCAGTAAAAACATCACCATAGATCCATCGCAAGTCAGCCCGGAACTTGAGCCTGCTATTTTCCTGATGTTGAACTATTACGAAGACCTTTGCGCCTGGCATGCCGAAGGCGTCATCGATGGGCCCATGCTCAAGCACCTGCGCGGCGGACTGATAAAGAAAACCTTCGATCTGTGCAAACCCTATATCGATGACTATCGGGCAAAACAGGGCCGCGATGAAATCTATCTGAAGCTTGAACAATTTACGAAAACCCTCTCTCCTTAAGAACAGCTCAACGTCAACCAATAATCGGGGTCAGATCATCTTTATATGGAAATAGGGGTCTGACCCCTATTTCTGTGTCGTTGTTCTTGCTGCCTGGATCAATGCGTTCCCGTTACGGCGTAGTGCTACAGTTTTTTCCATGTGCTGTCGTTATGTCCGGTACCGGGCATAGTATTTACTGAGCCAGGGTATATAAACACTTACCATGTTGGGGCGGGCATGAAATCATTCATGGCCAGTCTTGATCAATTTTTCCCCAACAGACACTGCTACCCGGGATTTCACAGGATCCCGGGATGTTGCCATTTCCGGTCTAAAATTCCTAAAGTAGTCGACACGTAATGTCGTAATGATTGCATACCTCAGGGTATTACTCCCTGGGGATATACCTTGGGCCCGGTCACCATTCCGGGATGTGACATTCAAATGCATTAAGGAGTACGGGTGTGGTCAAACTGAATGTGATTTATGACGAATTCAACAATTATGATGATGCCCATCATAAGCTGAAAGCCCTGTTTGCCGGCTTCCAGAACAATATTTTCAAACTCGAGGAGACCGATTTCCAGGTCAAGGGTGTTAGTGTGGAAACCATTAATGCCAATATTTCCCGTGTGGAATATATCGGGCGGCATTATGAATTTCGTTTTTCCACCGTCCGGGATGATGACACCCTGATGGGCAAAATGTCCGTGTTCAAGGAAACCATCGAAGGGAATTTCCGTGAGCTGGGTTATGTCACTTTCGATACGGACGCTACCGTGAACGTGCCTTCACCTGATAGTGACATAAAACGTGTCAGCATGGACAACACGTTCTGTTGCTGTGCCCTGGTGCTTAATTTCATTCGGGACGATATCAACGACTGACAACTCCCACAACATGGCGCCTGCCGGGCACGATTGATAGTATTTGTGTCCATGATTCACCGGATCAAGCAGGCGCTGTGTTAATTTGAAAATTGTTTTCCATAAACTTTCTGATGAAGAACATACCCTGCTCGTAGAGCGCAGAGATGGCTCCACAGAAAGCCGTACTCTCAACAGCCGCAGCTTCCTGCGTCATGACCTTGCCCACCTTGCCGTGGAACTTGAACTTCCTGTCAAACGGGGATACTGGGGTTCCGTTGCCAGTGGCCAGCCACTTGATGGCATGGATATTCGCGGGCCCGATATCGCTCTGGCGGAAGCGCTGGCGGTCCGCGTCCAGGGCTTGATGCGGGAAGAGAACGAGGACCCCGACCGTTTCCTGGCCACGCTGGATGGTGTCAGGGACCACAAGCTCACGCTGGAAACAGCCCAGCGTATCTGTGAACGCAGCCGTCAGCTTCGCGGCCACTGGCGGGCTACACCCTTTTGTGAGGATATGGTGGTGCACTGGACCATTCCGGTGTCCGATTGACCATGGTCAACAACGGACACGCGAAGCGCGATATGCTGGAAAGATGACACCACAACAACCCGAGAACACTCCCAGTACCTGGCAGCAATGGATGCAGCATCCCCAACGCCAGCCCCTGCGACGCGCCCTGTTCCAGATACACCTCTGGAGTGGCATCGGTCTGGGCCTGTATATTTTCTTCATCAGCGTTACCGGCAGCGTACTGGTTTATCGTAATGAGCTATATGAAATTTTCACACCACAGCCCTATATCTCTTCCTCTCCGGGACCCGCCCTCAGTGATGAGGCGCTGACTGCTGCCGCGGTTCAGGCACACCCGGGATACCGGGTAATTCGTCTTTCCCGGCACTACAACCCCGGTTTTGCGACGGATATCTGGCTGGAAAATGCAGGTGGTGATGTCCGCCGTCGCCATTTTGACCCCAATACCGGTGAGGACGTGGGCAGTGCCGTGGCTGTCGGCATCATGTTGGTGTCCGGTCTTATCGAGATACACGATAACTTCCTGGCTGGCGAAACCGGGCAGAACATCAATGGCATCGGTGCAATGGCAGTGGTCCTGGTAGCCATGACTGGCCTGGTGATCTGGTGGCCGGGCCGCCAGCGCTGGCGACGGAGCCTGACCCTGCATAAAAATGTTGGCTGGAAACGCTTCAACTGGGACCTGCACAGCATGATGGGCTTCTGGACCTTTGCCTTCATCATGATATTTTCACTCAGCGGGATTTATTTGTGCTACCCGGAGCATTTCCATGCCTGGGCCGACCGTACCTTCGAAATCACCGATGAGAATGCCGGACAGCGCCCCATAGACCGCATCCTGTACTGGCTGGCTTTTTCCCATTTCGGACGCATCAACGGCATCGGCCTGTTCTGTGACGGACCCGGACTTTGCGACCAGGCCACCAAAGCCACGTGGGCCGTCTTCGGCATGGCGCCTGCCGCCATGTTCATCACCGGCACTATCATGTGGTGGAATCGTGTCCTCAGACGCTGGCTACGCCGGGCCTGACAGAATCCGACTTTCCCATTGCCAGTGAAAACGGCATACTGCGCCTTTTATCAAAACCCGACACCAGAAGTGAGTTTGCATGAGTGCCCTGCCCCCCTGTCCCCAGTGCCAATCCGACTATGTGTATGAAGACGGCGATATGCTGATTTGCCCGGAGTGCGGCCATGAATGGCACAAGGATGCCGCCAGCGCTGCCGAGGATGAGGGACTGGTGGTCACCGATGCTCACGGCACACGCCTGGTTGATGGTGATTCGGTCACAGTGATCAAGGACCTGAAGATAAAAGGCTCATCATCTGTCGTGAAAGTCGGCACCAAGGTGAAGAACATCCGCCTGGTGGAAGGCGATCATGACATCGACTGCAAGATCGATGGCATCGGGGCCATGAAACTGAAATCCGGATTTGTGAAAAAAGCCTGATCAACAAGTACACATTGGACTGCAATATTTTGACCGTCTATCCTTTCTTTTTTAGGCAGGTAAGCAAACGCTGAAACCAGCGGCCTGCATGACTTAGTGGAGATCAACATGAAAAAAATTCTCGTCGCTCTTGTGCTTCTGTTCAGCACCAGCCTCGCCATTGCCCAGGGAGCCGCACCCGTTGCCGGCAGGGATTATGTCGTGATCGACAATGGCAAACCGCTTCAGAGCGAAGACGGTAAAGTGGTTGTCGAGGAATTCTTCAGCTACATCTGCCCGGCCTGTAACTCCTTTGAGCCGCTGTTTCTCTCCTGGCAAAAACAGCTGCCTGACAATGCGGTAATCCATCATATCCCTGCAACCTTCCGTTCAGACTTCAAGTATTACGCAGGTGTGTTTTATGCCGCCAAAGCCCTGGGTGTTGAAGAGGAATCCCATGCCGCGATGTATGAAGCCGTACACAAAAAACATACTGTGCCAGGCGAAGGTGAAAGGATTGATGAAAACAAGGTGGCAGCGTTTTACGCTGACTTTGGTGTCGAACCTGAAGAATTTTTGAAAACCCTGAAAAGTTTCGGCGTTGACTCGAATGTGCGTCGTGCCACCAAGCACATGCAGGACAGCAAGGTCCCCAGCACACCGACGTTGGTCGTGAATGGCCGTTATCTGGTCACAGCCCGCTCTTATGGCCAGATGTTCAGCACCGCAGAATACCTGATCGAGCAGGAAGCCAAGCGCCTGGGATATTAATCACTCGTTTTAATTCCCTTCCAGGACACCGGTTTCCTTCTCGCTTCTGGCGATAATCACCGCACCGCAGGAATCTGAAAAGATATTCACGGCGGTGCGGCACATATCCAGCACGCGGTCGGTGACCAGCAGCAAGCCGATCGCCTCAACCGGTAAACCGATAGCCGTGAGTATCACGGTGATTGCCACCAGGCTGGCTGCCGGAATGCCGGCCACCCCGATGGATGTTAGCAAGGCAATCAACACCACGGTGAATTGCGTTCCAAAGGACAGCTCCAGCCCATAGGCCTGGGCCAGAAAAATGGCCGCAACACATTCATATAATGCTGTGCCATCCATGTTGATGGTGGCACCCAGCGGCAGCACAAAGCTGGTGGTGCGTTCCGACACACCGGCGTTTTTCTCCACGCATTCCATGGTCAACGGCAAGGTGGCCGATGATGAAGCTGAGGAAAAAGCTGTCAGCATGGCTGGTGCCATGGCTTTGAAATGCCGGGAGGGATGCACCCGGGCCACATACTTCAATACCAGTGGCAGAGCGATAAAGGCATGGGCTGCCAGCGCCAACAATACTGTGAAGAAAAACACCAGCAGGGGCTTGAACGCCGCAAAGCCTGTCGCTGCGACAGTTTCTGCCACCAGGCCAAAGACGCCATAAGGCGCAAAGGTCATCACCCACATGGTGATTTTCATCATGGTTTCAGAAATCCCTTTCCACAGGGTCAGCAGGGCGTCACTTTGTTTGGTGGGAATCTGGGTCATGAAGAAGCCGAACACCAGGCTGAAAAAAATCAGGCCCAGCATCTGGCCTTCAGCCGCTGCCGCGACGATATTGGTGGGAATCATGCGCAGGAAGATTTCAACGATATCCCCACCCCCCCGGCCTTCCACACTGGCCACAGCCGATGCCACCTGATTGCTGTCAAGCGTCAGGTTAAGCTGCTCGCCCACGGGCTGGCCATCGGCGATGCCCGGTGCCAGCACATTCACGAACACCAGGCCTATCAGGATCGCCAGGGTACTGGAGAACGCATAATAGAGAATGGTTTTACCGCCAAGTCGTCCCAGGTCACGACTGCCCCCCAAACTGGCGATACCCACAATGATCGATGCCATGATCAATGGCACGATGATCATGCGCAGTGCATTCATGAACAGGGTGCCGACAAAGTCATAAATGGAAAAGAAGGTAATCCCGAGGATGCTGGCATCCGTACCGGTAAGGGTGCCCGCGACAGTCGCCAGGACGATGGCTATCAGGATCTGCCAGTGCAACTTGAGTTTGGTCATGGTGAGTCAGCTCTGCATTGCTGTGATGGTGAATCATTTAAACAGGGGAAAATCCTTTATTCAACGCCGCTGACAGTGTGTCTATAATGACCGCCTTGTATTCACCCCGGCATCAGGAAGGATATGGAGCACACGCATTACCTGGCTCGCAGCCGCGCTTTTGTCCTGCGGTGCTGGGCGTCCCTGAAACAGGCCTTCGAACGCCGCTTTCCCGTTGTCTATGCCCATTTACCCGACTACTGGCGACTGACCCGGATGGACCGGCCCATCGGCATTTTCCTGCTGCTGTGGCCAACCCTCTGGTGTTTGTGGATTGCCGCCGGCGGCTTTCCTGATCTTGATCTGCTGGTGATTTTCATCCTGGGTACCACACTCATGCGCGCGGCGGGCTGCTGCATGAATGATTTTGCTGACCGTGATTTTGATGGGCACGTGAAACGCACCAAAGACCGCCCGCTGGCCGCCCGAAAGATCCGCAGCAAGGAGGCCCTGGCCCTGTGCGCTGTGCTGTGTGTGATTGCCTTTCTTCTGGTCTTGCTGACCAACCGCCTGACGGTCTACATGTCATTTGGCGGCCTGGTGCTGGCCCTGATCTATCCCTTCATGAAACGCTTCACCCACCTGGCCCAGCTATTCCTGGGCGCCGCTTTTTCCTGGGGTGGCGTGATGGCCTTTACCGCCCAGACTGGTGAGCTGCCTGTTTATGCCTGGCTGCTTTACACCGCCAACTTCATCTGGACCGTGGTGTATGACACCGAATACGCCATGGTGGATCGTGATGACGACCTGAAGATCGGAGTGAAATCCACCGCGATACTTTTTGCGGAGGCAGACCGGTTTGTCATCGGGGTACTGCAGCTGATGTTCCTGTTCGCCATGTCCATGAGCGCCAAGCATTTCGAATTGGGCGGCTGGTTCCAGTTCGGCCTGTTCCTGGCCACCTGCCTGTTCGTCTACCAGCAGTTCCTGATCCGTAAACGGGAACGGGACAAATGCTTCAAGGCCTTTCTGAACAACCACTATGTGGGGATGATTGTGTTTGCGTTTACCGTCGTGGATTTGTTTATACCTTGACG
>CAZBBS010000027.1:0-34274 GCA_964490145.1 uncultured Enterobacteriaceae bacterium | reverse complement strand
GGGAGCCTTGGAACCATAACCGCGGCTGACGATACCTGGCTTGTAGCCTTCACGCTGTAATGCCTGGGCAAGATAAATAACCAGTGGTGTTTTGCCGGTGCCACCGGCGGTCAGATTTCCCACCACGATGACGGGCAAGCGACTGGTATATGCCCTGCCCTTTTTTCTGTACCAGCGTCTTCGCATACGGGTAACCAGGGAGAAAATCAGGCTCAGTGGCCGCAGGCATTTTAGCCATGAGGCTTGAGTGTACCAGGCCTCTGCTAGGGACTTCATGAGTTGAATTGCAACTGATGGAGTTGTTGATAAAGACCGCCCAGGGACAGTAAGGACTGATGCGTGCCAGTCTCCAGGATCTCCCCCTGATCCATGACCAGAATGCGATCGGCATTTTCGATGGTGGACAGGCGGTGGGCAATGACAAAGGTGGTGCGCCCCTGCATCAGATGTTCGAGTGCTGACTGGATGGCTTTTTCGGATTCGGAATCCAGGGCTGACGTGGCTTCATCCAGAATGAGTATCGGCGCATTTTTCAATAGTGCTCTGGCGATGGACAATCGCTGCCGTTGTCCACCTGAAAGCAGGAAGCCATCGTCGCCAATATGTGTATCCAGCCCCTCTGCCAGTTCATTGACAAATTCGAGGGCGTTGGCATGTGCCAGCGCCGTACGAATTTCGTTTTCACTGGCGCCGGCCAGTTCGCCGTAGGCTATGTTCTCTCTGACGGTACCGTTAAAAAGGACAACCTGCTGACTGACCAGGGCGATGTGACGACGCAGACTTTTAAGTGTGGCAGTTCGGGTGTCTATATCATCAATCCAGATTGTTCCTTCTGTTTGCTGGTAGAAACGGGGAATCAGGTTTACCAGCGTGCTTTTGCCGGCACCACTTTTGCCGACAATGGCGATCGTTTCACCAGGTTCACAGGTAAAAGAAATCTGGCGTAACACCTGTGTATCGTTTCCGCTGTACTGAAAGCTGACATGCTCAAACTTTACTGCTCCGCGGGGGGGCGACAGGTCCAGCTGGCCGGTATCCATTTCAGGTTTTTCATCAAGTACAGTGAAAACCGACTGGGCAGCGGCCAACCCCCTCTGAATTACCGAATTGATTTTTGACAGCTGGCGGATGGGTTTGAGCATGGAGCCTGCCGCTGAAATATAAGAGACAAAAACGCCGGGGGTCATGACAGCCATGACGTCAGGAGACATGGCAAGCCAGAGCAGCATCGACAAGGCAGAGGCAACAACCACCTGGACCACCGGGGTGCTGATGGATTGCACGATGGCCATTTTCAGGTTTTGCTTCAGGTTTCTTTCGCTGGCTTCATGGAATCGGTTTTGCACCTGTTGTTCGGCACCAAACGTTTTAACCACTTTCATGCCTTTCAGGTTTTCAGACAGGATGTGAGTAACATCGCCCATGGATACCTGGATACGGTTGCTATGTTTACGGAATTTCCGGGCGGCATATAACACCACGATAGAAATGAGCGGCGTCACCCCAACAAAGAGCAGTGTCAATTTCCAGTTCAGGAACAGCAGGTAACCAAACAGCGCCAGAACAAAAATGCCTTCCCTGAGCAGTACTGTCAGGGCATCGCTGACAGCAGCACTGACCTGGGAAACGTTGAAGGTAACGGTGGACATCAGGTGGCCAGCTGAATGCCTGTCGTAATATTCACTGGGCAAGGTGGTAAACCGTGACAACAACTCCAGTCGCAACCGGTGCACTACATGATTGGCGATGTAGGCCATGTAATATGAGCCGAGGAAACCGCCAAACCCTCTGAACAGTACGATACCGATCAGTGCAAGTGGTATGTAAATCCGCTGCTCCTCGCTGACTTGTCCACCCTGCCCGATGGTATCGACAAGCTGTTTGAGAAGTTCAAAAAACTGGATATTTGACAGTGAATACAGAACAAAGCCGAATACGCCCAGTAAAAAAAATCCACGCAGAGGTTTCAGATAGGACAGCAGGCGCCAGTACAGGCCTGTACTACCCTGCATGGTTGTCTGGTCAGTATTATGTGCCGCGGTTTGCACGGGCGCTGGAGTGCTCATCAGTCACCTTCAGGCTCACGAGTGGCGATATTCAAGCTGGTGAAACCCAGCTGGGCCACGGCGTCCATGGCTGTTACAACGGCCTGGTGTGTGGTGTTGGCATCTGCGGTAATGATCAGGGGGATGCTGCTGTCCCCTGCTGAAACCTCGGCCACTGTACGCATCAGGGTTTCCAGCTGATTATTGACCAACTGGCGCCCATTCACGGAATACGTACCATTTTGCGCAATGAGAATTTCAATCTCCACGGTTTGGGGTTGGGCTGAATCGCCACTGGCTTCCGGCAGGTTGATCATCAGGTTGGTATTGCGGGAAAAGGTTGTGGTCACCATGAAAAAAATCAGGAGCAAAAACACCACATCAATGAGTGGTGTCAGATTGACACTGACGTCTTCTTTCAAGGTGCGCTGGAATTTCATAGCCTGCTAAAACCTGCTGGTTATTTACCTTCCCGGATTTCAACGCCCCGCGATGAATGCAGGGCATCCACCAGCTTGATGGATTCGCGTTCAAGGTCGATCACCAGGCTTTCCACCCGCCTGAGAAACATGCGGTAAAACATCAAGGCCGGGATACCTACACACAGTCCGGCGGCGGTGGTGATCAGTGCTTCCGAGATTCCCCCAGCCAGTGCATTGGCATTGCCGGTCCCCTGCGCCATGATTTCACTGAAAACCCGTATCATGCCCACCACAGTACCCAGCAGCCCAAGCAAAGGTGTTATGGCCGCGATGGTGCCAAGGGTGCTCAGGTAGCGCTCAAGGTCATGGATAACATGGCTGGCGGCCTGTTCGATACTTTCCGTCATGATGCTGCGCCCTGCCTTCGAGTTGACCAGCCCTGCCGCCAGTATCTGTCCCAGAGGGGATGACATACGCAACTCTCTTAATTGGGCGGCATCAAGCTGGTTGTGTTTTATTTTGCCCCAGACATCGGCCAGGACAATACGGGGGGCAATGCGAGACGGACTGAGGGTCCAGAAGCGTTCAATGATGATGGCTATGGCAACAATGGAACACAGGATGATTGGCAGCATCAGCCAACCGCCGGCCTGTACGATTTCAAACACGGGCGATCCTTGGTAAAAGTAAAAAAAACAGTCGTATTAACAAGGTGTTAAGTGACAGCAAGATTATCATATTACCGGGTGTGAGAATAACTGCTAATTCACAATTCCCCCACTTTTCTATACGGCTGAGACCAGAAATGCCGGTGTTCCTGGCGATAAATACGCGGGGTGCTGATCCCCTCGGTTTCTGACATGCTCATCCTGATATGGCCGGTCAGCGCAGAGTTCATAACGGATGCTCCTGTACTTTTATAGCGCTTGATAACCCGCTCATGCGGGTGGCCAAAGCGATTCAGATGACCTGTGGTGAAAATCACCAATGAAGGATTGATGTGCCGAATGAAGGGAGTTAGTGAAGAGCTGATACTCCCATGGTGTGGCGCCAGCAGTATGTCTGCATCAAGCAGGTTTCCATATTTCCGCACGAGTTCAAGTTCAACGCCTCCTTCAATATCGCCGGGCAGAAGGAGTTTGTAGCTGCCAGCACTTACCATCAAGACACAGGAAGCATTATTGCCTTCCGTTACCGAAGATGGAGAAAGAATATCAAAGCGTACGCCATCCCAGGTCCAATGCTGACCTGTATGGCAAGCAGAGGACGTTATTCCCCGCAAAGGCTCCCCTGACATAATGGGCGTATCAGGATGCAATGCAGCAAGAGGTGCAAGCCCGCCAGCGTGATCCATATCGCCATGACTGATGATGACCAGGTCTGGAAACGGCATGTTGGATGCTTTTAAAAATGGCTGGATGATGCCGGTGCCGGCGTTGAATCCCTGACTGTACCAGGGGCCGGCATCATAGAGGAGATGGTGATGACGCGTGGAGAGTAAAACACTGAGTCCCTGTCCGACATCCAGAATATCAATTTGAACAGCCCCTTGAGTTATCCGATCGGGTGCTTCATAGCGGTATCCCAGCAACAGCATGCCAGCCAGCAAGATCAGGCGCCAGTATGCTGGTGAATAGCATTGCCAGAAGCTGATTCCTGACAACAATATGAGAAACAGCGGAGGAATAGCGGGAAAGGCCAAGAGTAGATCACCACCCTCATTGGCGATATTGGTCAGTACACCCATGAAAAAATCGAGGAGTCGATCGGCTATCAGTATCAATGGCTGGCCTGTTTCTGGCCATAGCAGGATTCCTGCCGCGCCCAGCAAACAGACAGGTACGACAAGCATGCCGATGAATGGAATGGCGACCAGGTTTACCAGCGGCGCCAACAGGGACAACTGGTTAAACAGCACAAGCATGAGCGGTGCCATCATCAGGAACAGGTAACCCTGACTATACAGTTGCAAGCCTGGCAAGGATTGAATGGTGCCCTGGTTGACAGATCGGCGCCCTACCGCAAGCAGCAAACAGCCAACCGCGACAAAAGACAGCCAGAAACCACCACTTTGGGGCGCCATGGGGTCAACAAGCAAGATCACCAGCAGCGCCAGGCACAGAGTGTTCACAGGTTTGCTCTGCCTTCGTAATACCCGGCCAAGCAGTACAACCAGGACCATCACCAGAGCGCGTTGAACAGGCAACGTCAGTCCTGCAAACAAGGCATGACTCATGGCCGCCAGCATGGCAGGCAACACGGCCAGTCGACCAGCCGTAATATGCAGGCACAAGGTTGGGAAAAATCTGAACAATCGCTGGCAAAGCACAAAGGCGCTCCAGGTGACGAGCCCGATATGCAGTCCTGATATTACCAGCAAATGATTGGTGCCAGTGACCGACATGGCGAGCCATTGTTCATCGGTAATTGACTGCCGCTCACCGATGGTCAGTGCTTTTACAAGGCCAGGTGCACGAAGGGAAAGTTGATCCAGGTGTGTCCTGAAACGCAGGCGCAGTGAGTCTACACGGGATAAAAGGGATGCATTGGCAGCATTATCCCCGGTGTCGTCACTGACCACATCGCGTACATAGCCTGTTGCTGTTATTCCCTGCTGAAACAACCAGCGTTCAAAATCATATCCCCCAGGATTGGCAAATCCATAAGGGCGCTTCAGGCGTACCTGGAGCGTTCTTTTTTCGCCTGGTTGATACCATTCCCCGGTGTAATCAGTGAGCAGGAAATGCTGTCCTGTCCAGGGGGCGCATGATGTCAGTTTTTTGGTGGGGCACAAGTTATCCGGTATGAAGTGGAACCGTGTATTGGCGTGCTGCTGCGGCAGCCCATGCACCTGCCCGGTCACCCAGAGGTCAATCTGTTCAAGTGGTTCAGGCAGTCTGCGCTGTATTTGCTGCACTGCTGAGTTGCATAACCAGAGTGCCCCGAAGCAGAACAACACCGGTATCTGCAAACGGCGCAATGGCCAGAGAACAAGCAAAATGCCCAGTGCGAGGGCGATCTGGAAACGATCCGGCAATACCGGCAGGAACCCCGCCGCTATAATCCCCAGTGCGAAAACGGCTATCCTGACTTGCATGACCGGCCTTCAATATTACCTGCCATTCAGTGTAGTCAAGACGCGGAAATTGGCTTGAAAAAACTACTCGTATCGTAAAGTTTCTGCAGGATCTATTTTGGCTGCTGCACGCGCAGGCGGTAATGTCGCCAGAATGCTAAGCCCCATTGATATGCTGCAAACCACCAGAAGGTCCGCGAGTTGCAGCTGCGATGGCAGGTAGTTGACCGGGTATATATCGGCATTGAGGAACTGTATCCCGAACAGATTCTCAAGGGCGGAAACGATATCACTGACGGTCAGTGACAGTACAATACCCAGAACCAGGCCAAGACCGGTTCCAACCAGGCCGATATAAAATCCCTGGACCATGAATATCCGCCGTATGGTTTTCAGGGAGGTTCCCATGGTACGTAAAATGGCGATGTCCCCTTCCTTGTCCTTCACCACCATCACCAGGCTGACCACTATGTTAAAGGCAGCTACCGCAACCAGAAGGAACAGCAACAAACCGACCAGGGATTTGGACAGACGGATATTTTCGTAAATATTGCCGTATTCCCAGGTCCAGTTGGACAGCAAAAAGTCATCACCTACCTGAGTACGGATACGATCGCCCAGTTCGGTCACGGCAAATAAATCGCTCGCCTGTACACGTAAACCGTGGATGGCATCACCGAGGCGATAGACTCGCTGGACATCCCCCAGGTGTGCCAGCGCCAGACGACTGTCGAGTTGGGAACCAACCCGGAAAATACCGCCAACGGTAAACTGTTTTTGCCGGGTGAACTCACCCAGTGGGGTAATGGGCACTACAGTGGAAACCAGTGTCACGCTGTCTCCTACATTAACGCCCAGGGTGTCGGCAAGATCCTTCCCCAGTAACATCTGGTAACTGCGATCTTCCAGGCCGGTATATTCACCGGCCACGATAAAATCTTCAATAATGGATATGGCCGACTCCTCGACTGGGTCGATACCATTAAGCACAATACCGCGGCTGCGATTGTTTGCCAGCAGCATGCCCTGGACCTGCAGAAATGGAGCGCTTCCTTCTATGCCGTCTATGGCATTGACCAGGCGTTGTTTATCAGCCCAGTCATTGCGGGTTTGCAGTAAATCATTACGACCACTGTAGAGGGTGATGCTGGGCACCATGGCCAGAACCCGGTCCTGCAGCTCCCTGTCAAAGCCATTCATCACGGACAGCACGGTGATTAGGATAGCAACACCCAGGCTCAGGCCGGCAATGGATAACAGGGAAATAAAACCCACAAGGCGATTGCGCGAGCGAATAGAGGCGTAGCGGCGACCGATATAAACAGCCAGCGGTGTTTGCATCATGACTCCGGCAAGGTCCGTTCGAGAACACCGTTGTCCAGTTGATAGCAGGTATCCATCCTGGCGGCAAAAGCAGGATCGTGGGTGACAACGATAAAGCTGGTTGTCAGTGAGGATTTTAGTGAATGCATAAGGGCCTGCACGTCAGCAGCAGTATGGCGATCCAGATTACCGGTAGGTTCATCCATGAGAACACAGGCAGGATTATTGACCAGGGCCCTGGCAATGGCGACTCGCTGACGTTCACCCCCGGAAAGCTGGGCGGGCTTGTGAGTGAGCCGGTCTTTGAGTCCAACACGGGTCAGCATATCACCGGCTTTGGCCAGGCTTTCTGCGTAGGGTTGTTTGCTGATTAACAGAGGCATGGCGGCATTTTCCAGGGCAGTGAACTCCCCGAGTAAATGATGAAACTGGTAGACAAAGCCCAGGGACTGATTGCGTAAGTGATCCAGCGCCTTGCCGCCAAGTGTCGACAAGTCCTGGTCGAGGATGCAAACTCGTCCACTACTGGGTTTGTCAATGCCGCCCAGCAGGTTCAACAGCGTGGTTTTTCCCGAGCCGGAAGCCCCTGTAATGGCAATGCCCTCTCCCGCCCTGACGTCAAGGTTTATATCCTTGAGGACTTCAAGAGAGCTATTGCCCTCCTGGTAGACCCGGGAAAGCTGTACACAGGACAGTACGACATCACTCATACCGCAAGACCTCTGCAGGTAAAATCTGGGACGCTTTCCAGGCAGGATAAAGCGTTGCCATGAAACTGATCAACAAGGCGAATGCGCAGGTAATCCATACATCAGCACTCTGGAGTCTGGATGGCAAGGCAGTAATAAGATAGAGGTCCCCAGGTGACAATGCTGCCTCAAAGACAGCTGAAATTTTGCTGAAATTTGCCGCCAGCAAGACACCGGTCAATGCCCCTGCCAATGTGCCAATGATGCCAACCATGGTGCCCTGAACGATGAAAATACCCATGATGGTGTTTTCACTGGCGCCCATGGTTCTGAGAATAGCAATGTCTGCACGCTTTTCAGAAACCACCATGACCAGGGTTGAAATGATGTTGAAGGCGCCGATGGCCACGATCATCATCAACATGAACCATGTCATGATTTTTTCCATTTTCAGGGCATTGAACAAGCTGGCTTCCATCGTGCTCCAGTCCTGCCCCCTGAAACCGGCTTCCGGGAAAACCCTGTTCAGTTCATCAACCACATCAGATACCACGCTGTCAGCCTTATCCAGATCAGCAACGCGAATACGCAGACGTGGCGCCGCTGATACATCGTCTGTAGTGGTGAGTGCTGAACCGTCGTCCAGATGAATCAGGGCCAGGGTTGAACCGATGGTAAATTGCGGGTCAAAAATACCAACTACCGTAAAACGGTGCATATTCAGGGTTAAACGGCTGTTGCCGGAAAGGCCGGGTACGACGAGATTAACAGCATCGCCGGGGTTCAGGCGTAAATCACCGGCCAGCGTCCTGCCCAGAATGATGCCGTTTCTACCAGGCCGCAAGTCCTCAAGTCGTCCCTGCACCATGTTGTCTGCAATGCTGGACACACCGGTTTCCAGTTCTGGCAGGATGGCCTTGATTTGGGTGACCTGATGATAGTCCCGTTGGCTGAGCATGGCTTCCAGGGGAATATAGGGAGCGACACCAGAGACTTCAGAAACAGCGCGTACCACAGCCATGGCCTCTTCCCATTGATTGAACGATGCATTGGCCTGGATTTCGCCGTGGGATACTGTGATCAGCGTCCTGTCCCGCATGATGCCTTGCGATCCGTTGAAGACAGAAAGCACAACGATGATAGCCAGCACGCCAAGGATAAGGCCGGCCATGGAAATCAGGGACGTGAAAGAGATAAAACGGTTGTTCTTGCGTGCCAGGATATAGCGCAGGCCGATGAGGAAAGGAATGGACTTGAACATGGCATTGCTCTGGCATCTGAGGCCGGTGGAACCTGCCGGGGTTCAGTATTTCCTGGGGTCAATGATACGCCAGGAAATACTGCCGACTCTGGAGTGCACGGCTCAATGGATGCCGGAATCAGGCATCCAGCCTGGCATTCAGTTCATTGTCATGGCGCTTGATCAGACGTTGGACGGTCTTGAAGCTGACGGGCATCATGGGTGTGCTGACTTCGGCGGATATGGCTCTTAATGATTTGCCCTGCTTTTTCATTTCCAGGATTTTTTTCAGGACCCGCTGTTCCATCGGATTTTCAACCAGGCGGCCATTTGAGTGAATCATATAGCCGAAAGGCCTGCTGCCCCCGAGGAAACGGCCTTTTTTGCGCTGGCTTTGTTTGACAGTCTTGATCCGTTCCGTAGAGCGGCGTTTTTCCAGGCCATGAAAAATGCGCAGCATTTCTGTGAATCGTGGTGTCAGTTCCGGATCGGTGACGTCACCGTCCAGGTCGACAACAACAAGACGAATACGGCGCTTGCGCAATTCCAGTATGGTATTGGTCATGTCTTCACAGTTGCTGAATATACGCTCCAGTGTGCAAACAAGGATGATGTCCCCTGCTTCCAGACGTCTCATCAAGGCTGCCGCTTGTGGCCGCTTGCTGAAATTCACATTCCATTTCTGGTTATCATCGATAACCCGTTCATTGACTTTCATCCCTTCACCAAGGGCATAGGTCTGCAGGCGCAGGTCTTCTTTTTCAAGGATGATTTCAAGTTCCTGGGATTCCAGGCACTCAATCTGGGACGTTCTTGTATAGCTGTAAACCGACATAACGGGGCTCCGGGTCTGCCTTGGTTCGTCCTTCTTTCAACGAACCGGCTCAGTTACTGGTTAATGCAACTTGTTATTTATTATTTTTGCCAGCCTAGCCGATGTGTCTCTGTTCGCACATTGAATCGACCGGGGGAGCGATTTTAATCACTTCGGTTTTACCTTTGCAAGCAAGGATGGGAAAAAAGCCGGATTTCAGTGAGTTAGCATTGCAATAAAGCTGATTTTGGTCAAAAAACGACCAATTTGAGGATGAAGGGGATGCATCGGAGTCACAATTGCGCCTGCGCTGGCACAACTGGCCACAAAACTCGCCACACCTGGATTAAAAGGCGCTGGCGAGACTCTGGATGGTGGCAATCATCGGTGCCGGGTAAATACCCAGGTAGATAATGCCAAGGGTCATGGCCGCCATGACAACATTAATCCCAACCGGGAGGCTGTTTGCGGCCCGGTCGGCAGCAGTGCCTTGCTCTGGCTTCTGCAACATGATGTAAATGAGGCGCAGATAGTAGTACAGGCCTATGGCGCTGCCGACAATCAACATACTCATCAGGAACCATAAACCATCTTCCACACCAACGGAGAGGATGTAAAACTTGCCAATGAAACCGGCAGTCAACGGGATGCCCGCCAGTGACAGCAATACGGTAATAAGCACTGTCGACAGCCAGCTGTTGCGCCAGAACATGCCGCGAAAATCTTCAAGGCTGTCCATTTCCTGCTCACAATCGGAAATGGCGCTGATAACGGCAAATCCGGCAATCGACATAAGGAAATAACCCAGCATGTAAAAGCTCATGGCTTCGACAGCAAAGGCGTTACTGATGCCGGCCGAGGCTATAACGACGATCATCAGATAGCCAAGATGGGCTATGGAGGAATAGGCAAACAGGCGTTTGACGTTTTCCTGCATGACGGCCAGCAGGTTGCCAAGAATCATCGATGCAGCTGCCATGAGGGTCAGTATGAAAACGATAGGCGTGAAGTCCAGGGCATTGGATGCCAGGATCAGGCGCATGGTGACAGCCAGCATGGCAGCTTTGGACACGGTGGCCAGGTATGCGGTCACAGGCACCGGTGCACCTTCATAAACATCCGGTGTCCACATATGAAATGGGACCAGCGATAACTTGAAGCCTGCACCGAAGACAATCATTAGCACACCGATGATGAATACAGCACCCAGGTCGCCTGCGGCAGCCAGGGCATCAGGAATTTCATCAAAGGCCAGTGTGCCCAGATAGGCGTATACCAGCGCAATACCAAACAGGGTTACGGCACCCGTCAGTGCGGACAGAATCAGATATTTGATGCCCGCTTCAAGCGGGAATTTTGCTGAAGTCGGTGCATGTATCGGATAGGCAATCATGGCATAGAGACTGATACCCAGCATTTCCACACCAAGCAGGAAGGACACAAAATGATTGCTGCACGCAAGCACCACGCCACCAAGCGTGGCGGTCATCAACAGGATGTAGAATTCTTCATTCTGGATGGCGTGTTTTTCAAAATAGGGATAGGCCAGCAGCGCGACTGCAATGGCACCGACAATGACCAGATTGGAGAAAAACAGACTGTACTCGTCGATCAGCAAAAGCTGTGTAGCCTGCATTGGCAGCAGTGGCTCGACAAAGACAAAGGTCAGAAGCGCAGCAAACAGGCTGAAAACAGTCAGACCGCAGACCACGGCGTGGTCACGTTTGAAAGCCGCTGTCACCATGACCACCACAGAACCTGCCGTGAGCATGATAATCTGCATCAAATCGATTATGAGATTGCTATACATAGTGACCAGTACTTTCCTTTTAGGTTAATCGTTATACGCTGCTCTTGATGTCATCAGGGGATTAATCAAAAAACAGCACACCCAGACTGCGCAGGGTCGGTTCGGACATATCGAGCATGGACTGCGGGTACAGCCCCATCCATAACAGGCCGATCATCATCAGGCCAAAACAGATCATTTCCACGGTGGTCAGGTCTTTCACCACCAGATTGTGCTTGTTCTCCCCGTGGAATACTTTCTGGATCACGATGAGTGAGTAAACAGCGGCAACCACCATACCGATGGCAGCGAACGCAGCAGCAGCAATACTGATGCGGAAACTGCCGAGCAGCACCAGAAATTCTCCGATGAAGTTGCCCAGACCAGGCATGCCAACCGCGGCTACAGTAAAATACAAGGCCATGAATCCCATCTTGGGGGCTGCACCCCACAGACCGCCCATCTCGCTCATCTGGCGGGTATGGATGCGGTGTTGCAGTCCGCCTGCGAGCATGAACAAGGCCGCTGCACTGAAGCCGTGAGCCAGCATGGTCATGACAGCGCCCTGCACGGCCTGCGCGGTCCAGGCATAAACACCCAGCATCACGAAACCCATGTGGCTGATGGAGGTGTAGGCAATCAGGCGCTTGAGGTCATTCTGGGCAAAAGCCACTTTGGCGGTATACAAAATACTGATAACACCCAGGAGCATTGCTGTAGGTGCAAAAGCCTGACTGGCTTCCGGGAACAGCGGAATGGTGAATCTGATCAAGCCATAGGCACCGGTTTTCAGCAGAACACCCGCCAGGATCACGGATCCGGGCGTGGGTGCCTGGGAGTGGGCATCCGGCAGCCAGTTGTGGATTGGCACGGATGGCAGCTTGGTGGCAAAGGCCAGGAAGAAGCCCAGCATGACCCAGAAGGCAAATTCAGACGGAATATCGGTGTTCAGCAGTTCGAAATAGCTGAAGCTTAATTCACCGGCATCCTGATAATGGAAGAATACCAGCAGCAGGATGCACACCAGCATCATCAACCCGGAAACCTGGGTAAAGATGAAGAACTTCATGGCGGCGTATTCCTTGTTCTCATGCCCCCAGATGGCGATGATGAAATACATCGGGATCAGCATGACTTCCCAGAAGAAGAAAAACAGGAACAGATCCAGAGCGGTAAATACGCCGATCACACCCGCCAGAGTCCATAGCAGATTGAAATAGAAGAATCCAGGCTGATCGGTGATTTCATGCCAGGCCGAGCCCAGGGACATCAGTCCCAGGAATACTGTCAGGGCCACCAGCAACAGGCCAAGGCCATCGACACCGAAAATGAACGACACGCCAAACCGTGGAATCCAGTCATAACTCGATAGCACCAGCCATTCGCCCGGCTGCCCGAGGACGGCATTGTTGGCGCTTTCCAGGCCCAGCACCCCGGGTGCCAGCAGCATCAGGATAACGATAAACAGGTCCAACAGGATGGTGGCCAGGGCAATGATCCGCGGTAATTCGGGATTGCTCTTGCCTGCCAGCCAGGCACCAATGCCGCCGGCAAAAAGTATCGTGATAAGCCAAACAAGGATCATAACCACACTCCTATCGTGACAAGGATCACAATCCCCAAGGCCACACTGCTTGCATACCAGTTCAATTGCCCGGTCTGGGTCTCGCTCATGATGTCATGGAAAAAGCGGACAACCTTGGCTGAACCGTTATAAAAGAAATCGATGAAATCCCGGCGATTGAAGTTGGCCAGCCAGATGTACGGTGCGCAAACAAACTTGCCATAAAGCCAGTCCATGCCCCACTGGGTGAACCAGAAACGGTGCAGCATGGCACCAAAGCCCTGCCCGGCCAGTTTGTCCAGATCCAGCTTCTGTTTGATGAAAATCAGGTAGGCGCAGAAGATGCCGATAATCGGCAAACCGATCATGATAGCCTGATAACCCAGTGATACATGATGCTCTTCACCATGCGGGAAGACATCGTCTACAGGAATATGGATGTAACCACCGACAATGGCGAGGATTGCCAGAACGACCAGTGGTCCTTGCAGATGCAGCCCCATCACTTCATGGCCGTCATGGGTTTTCTTGCCGTAGAACACCAGGAAGTACAGGCGGAAACTGTACAGGGCTGTCATGAAGGCTCCTGCGACACCACCGAGCCAAAGCAGGTAGCCGCCGTCATGGTGGGACAAGGCGCTGGCCAGGATTTCTTCCTTGGAGAAGAAACCTGAGGTAAACGGCAGTGCGACCAGGGCGACAGTACCAATCAGGAACAGCCAGTGGCTCCAGGGTAAATCCTTGCGCAGACCGCCCATTTTGAAAATATCCTGCTCATGATGCATGGCCAGGATGATGGAACCGGCCGTCAGGAATAACAGGGCCTTGAAGAAGGCATGGGTCATCAGGTGGAAGATGGCACTGCTCCAGGCACCCACGCCCAGGGCCAGAAACATGTAGCCGATCTGGCTGACCGTGGAGAATGCGAGGACTTTCTTGATGTCACTCTGGGTCAGAGCTGTGAAACCGGCCATGAGCAAAGTGATCATGCCAATCACGCCAACGAGGTACTGGACTTCAGGCGCCAGGATATAGAGCACGTGAGTACGGGCGATCAGGTAAACACCGGCCGTGACCATGGTAGCGGCATGGATCAGGGCTGAAATCGGGGTCGGACCTGCCATCGCATCCGGCAGCCAGGTCTGCAAAGGCAGCTGGGCAGATTTGCCTACTGCGCCACCGAGCAGCAGCAGGGTGACAGCGGTGGCAATGCCTGAGCCCACTTCCCATTTATCATCAGCGACCACCATGGCTTCCTGGATATTCAGGGTGCCGGTGGAGACAAACAGCAGGAACAGACCCAGGGCCATGAAGGCATCCCCTACCCTGGTCATGACAAACGCCTTGCGGGCACAGTAGCCATTATGGGGATCGGTATACCAGAAGCCGATCAGCAGGTAGGAACACAGGCCCACACCTTCCCAACCCATGAACAGCAGGACCAGGTTGTCACCCAGCACAAGCATCAGCATGGCTGATACGAAGAGGTTCATGTAGGAGAAGAAACGGGCAAAACTGGGGTCGCCACTCATATAGCCGGTGGCGTAGACGTGAATCAGGAAACCGATACCGGTAATCACATACATCATCACCAGGGAAACACCGTCAAGGTACAGGTTAAAACCTACTTCAAGGTCACCTACCGACATCCAGGTCCACAGATGCTGGGAGAATGAGTTGTATTCCCCGCCCAGAAAACTGGTTCCGGCCAGCAGTGCAACCAGGAATGACAGGCCAATGGAACCAGCACCAATGATGCCAGCAGGCAACTGGGGCAGCTTACCCATGGTCAGGGTAAGGATCAGGAAGCCGATGAACGGGATAACCGGCACTAACCACAATAATTCAAGCATGTTTTATAAACCTTATTTCCTGTTCTTAGAGGAAGTCCACCTGGAATGCCCAGGCTGCCTAGCCTTTCATCTGTCCCAGGACATTGATATCCAGGGTCTTGCGCTTGTGGAACATCTGCAAAACAAAACCCAGGGCCACAGCCACTTCTGCAGCCGCCAGGCTGAGAATCATCAGAAACATGATCTGGCCATCCACCTGCCCCCAGCGTGAAGCCGCCACGATGAATGCAAGCCCTGTGGCATTGAGCATGATTTCCAGTGACATCAGGATGAACACCAGGTTGCGGCGGGTCAGTACGCCAACCAGGCCCAGAACAAACAGGATGGCAGCCAGCAGCAGGCCGTGTTCCATCGGAATGGTCTGCATCTGTACAGTGGGCAATGTGAAATTCATGTCGTTACTCAACCCTTTTCAATTGTGGCTTAAGCCTATTTCCTGGCCAGATGGTAGGCACCCACGAGACCGGCCAGCAGCAGCATGGACGCCAGTTCCACCGCCAGAACATAGGGGCCGAACAGTGCCGTACCAATTTCTTTGGCGCTGGTCACGCTATGGGCCATGGTTTCCTGTTGCTGGTTAATGGCATAAAGCACCTCCCCCAGTAAAGGAATGGCCATAATAGTCGGACCTATCCAGACTGAAGGCTGCAGCCAGGCTTTTTCCTGGTCCTGGGTGACCTGCCCCAGGTTCAGCATCATCACCACAAACAGGAACATCACCATAATGGCGCCGGCGTAAACAATCACTTCCAGAGCCGCCGCCATGGGAGATCCCAGCGTGTAGAAAATAACAGCTATGGCCAGCAGAGATACCACAAAGTACAGCAGTGCGTGGACGATATTGGTGCGTGTGATGACCATCAGGGTTGCCAGGATGGCAATGATGGCGGATCCGTAAAAAAGCACACTCATGGCAACAGGCTCCTGCGGTCTACTGGCGGCAATTCGTTGCGGGCTTCACCCTTGCCTTTGCCGCCAATGGCTTTACCGGCAATCTTGTAGAAATTGTAGTCATGGTATTTACCGGTACCATTGATCAGCATGTGCTCCTTTTCCCAGACCATATCCTGGCGTACGTATTCGGCCATTTCGAAATCCGGCGTGAGCTGGATGGCATGGGTCGGACAGGCCTCTTCGCAGAAGCCGCACATAATGCAGCGGGAAAAATTGATACGGAAAAATTCCGGGTACCAGCGTCCCTCTTCATCCTCGGTTTTCTGCAACGATATGCAGTCAACCGGACAGGCAACAGCGCACAGGTTGCAGGCCACACAACGCTCTTCCCCGCCAGGATCGCGAGTCAGGATGATACGGCCGCGCCAGCGAGGAAACGTGTGAGGCTTCTGCTCCGGGTACTGAACAGTATCGGCCTTGTGAAACAGGTGCAGGAATACCAGCCAGAGGGAAACGCACTGGGTCCACAGAATCTTGAGTTGTTTGATAATTGCCTTCATCAGTTCACCCTCCCTGTACGAGCACGAGAGCGCCGGTAATCAATAGGTTTAGCAGGGACAATGGCAGCATGACGAGCCAGCCGTAGGACATCAGCTGGTCGTAGCGAGGTCTCGGGACTGCTGCCCTCACCAGAATAAAAAAGAAAGCGAAAAATGAGGCTTTGACACTGAGCCAGAACAGGCCGGAAAGGGTTTCATTGCCGAACTCCAGGCCGAATGGTGCATGCCAGCCGCCAAAGAACAGGATGGAGATCAATGCGGAAATCAGGGTAAGACCAATATATTCACCGACAAAAAACAGCAGGAATTTCATGCCGGAATATTCGGTGTTATAGCCGGAAATAATTTCGGCTTCGCCTTCCGGCAGGTCAAAAGGCCAACGATGGGATTCGGCCAGTCCCGCGATCAGGAAGATCACAAAACCGATGAACTGCGGGAATATGAACCAGCCATCTTTCTGGGCCTCGGCAATTTCACGCAGGTTGAAACTGTCAGAGAGGATCACAACGCCAAGGATGGAAATGCCCATGAACACTTCATAGCTGATCATCTGGGCTGCTGCCCTGAGTCCACCCAGCAGAGAGAATTTATTGTTCGATGAAATACCGGCAAGCATGGCCGAATAGGCCGCCAGGCCCGCCATGGCGAGTACCCACAACAACCCGATGTTCAGGTCAATGATGCCGACGCCCGGCGCTAAGGGCACGACGGCAAAGCTGAGGAACATGGCTATCGGGAGGATCATGGGTGCCAGAACAAAGACCATCTTGTCGGAAAATGGCGGTATCCAGTCTTCCTTCCAGAACATTTTGAGGAAATCGGCAGCTACCTGCATGACACCAAAGGGACCCAGGCGGTTGGGACCAATACGGTCCTGGAAGAAGCTGATCAGGCGGCGTTCGATCCAGCCCAGCAGCGCAGTCGGGATCAGGATCAGCACGAACATCGCGACAATGATCAGGAGTGAACCCACTTTAATCTCAAACATCAGATTGCTCCCCTGTCGCTTGCAATGACATTGGCGGCTCGCCATTGTGGGGGCGACTGCCAGTCAGCCGCTTTCTCCAGTGAGACTGAAGAATCGAGATCGGCAAAATTCAGCCCTTCAAGACCTACCGCCACACCAACTGTGCCTGACCTGATCTGGCTGCGAACCAGATAGGGCACAGAACCGATACCCTTGAGGGTTACGCCATCACTTTCCTGCAGGCCCAGCTTGTCGGCATCAGCAGGATTCAGGGCTACATAGGCTGTGGTGCCTTTTTCCTGAATGGCGGCAGTACGGCCGGTCAGTTCCTCACTGCCAAACAGGTGATACAGCGGGAATACTTCGTAATCACCCGTTTCGCTTGTGTCCCCGGTGAATGGGCTGTACTGCTTGTCAGTGGCAGTACTGCTGATCAGAACCTGGCCGTGGCCTGCCTGTTTCAGCGCTCCGCCGGTATGACTCTGGAATTTGAATACGCTCTGGTTTGAGTTCCAGCCGCCAACCCAGGGGGTGTTGAAAACGGCAGCATCCTTGACGGCAGGAATACCTTCCATCGAATAGGACATGATGCCCTCGTCATCCTGCTCCTGCTTCGGTTCATGGACGCTGATATTGGCGCGCATGGACGTGCGTCCGCTGTAGCGGTGCTGCTGGCGGGGGAAGCGCATGTTGGCCAGGCTGTGATCGGGCGTCAGATGAGCCATGCCCTCGCCTTCGCTAATAGCCTGGGCGCAGGCACTGGTCAGCTCACTCAGTGGTTTGTCGCTGAGCCAGTAAACACTGGAGCGAATAGCTTCAACCGGTTTGTAAACGGAATAGAAATGCTGCGCTCTGGTTTCGTAATTCAGATAGGTGCCAGACGTTTCGGCAAAAGTACCGGAAGCCAGAACCAGATTGGCGGCTTCCCCGGTGCGATGCTTGAGGCTGTCCAGAACCGCCAGGTTGTCCAGGCTGTTAATGAACGCATCGATAGCGGATGTAGATGCCCTGCGATACAGGTCATTCTCCAGCACGATGGCGGATTTCGCGCCACTGGCCATGGCTTTGTCCAGCGAGTTGTCGCTTTCACCCATCAGCATGGCAAGACCCAGACTGTTGGCTTCGGGGGCGATCAGGGCAAGATTGGCCTTTTTGTCGCCATCAGACAGTGCTGTGGCAATGTTGGCGGCGGCATCGATAAGGGCCGGGCTCAGGCTGCCGGTGCCGCTGACGATCAACGGCTGGCTGGCACCCTTCAGGGCATCCGCAATGGTTTTCACCAGGGATTGTTCTTCCGGGCTCAGCCCGGTAACACCGGGGGCGTTGCCATCAATGGCGGTGGCAATCGCAAATCCGATGCGGGCGCTTTCTGCGGCAGTGCTGATATGGACTGTCGCGGCCACATCATCCAGACGGGTGGCATGGGGGCTGAGAATGAAAAGCGGGCTTTTGCGATCCATGGTCAGCTGGCGAATGGCGGCGTCCTGCCATTCCGGGAATTTCATGTCGCGGGCCATCTGCTTGCCCAGGTTCCTGACCGACTGGCGCAGGGCCAGGGACAGGCGGGCTGCGGTGTTGGTGACATCCTCGCCCAGGATCAGGACGGCGTCAGAAGCCTCGATATCCTTGATATTCGCGATATTGACCGGGCGTGTCCTGTAGATCTCCAGTATCTGCTGCGCCATGCCCAATTCTCTGGCAGACACGCCGGCGTAGAAATTATCGCTTCCCACCATTTCCCGCAGGGCGAAATTGGCTTCCATGGAGGCACGAGGGGAACCGATGCCAATGGCACCAGTCATGCCCTGCAGTTGTGCGCGGGCAGCTTCTGTCGTGGCAAGGACAGGATCAGCAGTATGGGAAGTTCTGGTCATGGAGACGGTAATACGGTCTTCACTGTTGACATACCCGGTGCCGAACCGGCCACGGTCACACAGAAAATAGCCGTTTACTTCGTCATTGAAGCGGTTTACGACACGGCGCAGTGTGCCATAGCGTTCACCGGGGTTGATATTGCAACCCACGCTGCAGCCGACACAGATGCTGGGTGAGGTCTGCAGGTCCCATTTGCGCACATAGTGCTTGCTGAAGGGCTTGTCGGTGAATACTCCCGTCGGACAGACTTCAGCCAGGTTGCCGCTGAATTCACTCTCCAGGGGACCTTCCTGCCAACGGCCAAAGTAGGTGTTGTCATGGGACGCCTGGGGACCGAAATCGGTGCCGCCGGCATAATCCTTGTAGTAGCGCACACAACGGTAGCAGGTAATACAGCGGTTCATCTCATGGTTGATGAACGGGCCGAGATACTGGTTGGTATGGGTTTTCTTGTTGCCATCGTAACGGCGGTAGTTATGGCCGGACATGACAGTCATGTCCTGCAGATGACATTCACCGCCCTCTTCACAGACCGGGCAGTCGTGCGGGTGGTTGATCATGATGCTTTCAATCGCCTGGGCACGGAAGGTGGCGGCCTTGGCAATGGAGTAGCGGGCACCGTCCCGGGGCGCGGTCATACACGCCATATTCAGGCGGCCACGTTCGTCTTCATCGTTGGCGTATTCAATAATGGCGCACTGGCGGCATGAACCCACAGAACCCATGCTGGGATGCCAGCAAAAATATGGCAAGTCTTCACCCTGGGAGAGAATTTCCTCCAGCAGGTTCTTTGTTTCGTCCACTTCCAGGACTTTGCCATCAACGGTAATTTTTACCATCTATATCTCCAATAAATACATTTATTTCATGTACTTATGAAACTAACTTAATGTTTTTTATAGCTACAGCCGTGTTTGATATGTGCTTCAAATTCATCCATGAAGTATTTCAGACCGCTCTGTAATGGCTCTGCTGCTCCAGGAGCAAGTGCGCAGAATGTATTGCCAGGCGCCATGTAACCGGTCATTTCCTTCAGGATGTCGATGTCCTTCATTTCACCCTTGCCCTCTTCCATCTTGTTAAGGATGTGCTCTACCCAGGGCAGGCCATCACGGCAAGGCGTACACCAGCCGCAGCTTTCATGGGCAAAAAACTTGATCAGGTTGCGGATGCAGCCAATCGGGCAGGTTTTGTCATCCAGCACCATGATTAGCGATGTGCCCAAACGACTTCCGGCTTTCTGTACAGTGCCTGGCTCCATGACCAGATCGAGATGCTCTGGCATCAGGAAGTCGGTGGAGCCGCCGCCAGGCAGAAATGCCTTGAGTTCGTAACCGTCCTGCATACCGCCGGCGTAATCTTCCAGCAGCTCGCGGAATGTGATACCTACCGGGACTTCCCAGCAACCCGGGTTTTTCACACGGCCGGAAACGCCGGAAATGCGGGTACCAACCAGGTCGCCCTTGCCCAGGCCCTTGTACCAGTCAACACCATTGGCGACGATACCGGGTATGTTGCAGATGGTTTCGACGTTGTTTACCACCGTAGGGCGTCCCCACAGACCACTGACCTGCGGGAAAGGAGGTTTTGCGCGGGGGTTGGCGCGCTTGCCTTCGAGCGCATTGATCAGCGCGGTTTCCTCGCCACAGATATAGCGGCCGGCACTGGTATGCAGGTAAATGTCCAGGTCAAAGCCTGAACCAAGAATATTCTTGCCCAGCATGCCGTTTCCATAGGCTTCATCAATAGCCTTGAGCAGGCGTTCTTCACAAACGGTGTACTCGCCACGCAGGAAGATGTAACCGGTCGTGGCCTGCAGGGCAAACGAAGCCGTAATCATGCCTTCAATCAGGAGATGCGGATCATTTTCGATCAGAAGTCGGTCCTTGAAGGTACCCGGCTCCATTTCGTCGCCGTTGACCACCAGGTAACGCGGGCCGCCATCGACAGGTGGCACGAAGCTCCACTTCAAACCGGTGTTGAATCCGGCACCGCCGCGGCCGCCAAGGCCGGCATCCTTGACCAGTTCAACGACATCCTTGGGGACCATGGTCACGACCTTGCGTACACTCTCGTACCCGCCCGCCGCTTCATATTGCTTGAAGCTGAAGGGCGCCCTTCCCGCTTCAATATTCTTTGTCAAAGGCTTGTTGTTCATGGAATCTGTCAATTCTCTTCAATCGTTGCCGCTGTCAGTTCAATCCTGGGCTGCGGGTTTATCCCTTGGCCCTGTAATCAGCGATGATCTCGTCAATTTTGTCCGTGGTCAGGTTGAAATAGGTGTCACGCCCCACCATCATCACTGGCGCCCTGTCACAGGCGCCCAGACAGGGAACCGGGATCAGCGTGAACAGGTTGTCCTCGGTGGTTTCGCCGTAGTCGATACCCAGGGTTTTCTTGAAATGTGCATTCAGGGAATCACATCCGAGCATCCAGCAGGCAACACTGTCACATAGGAGGATGACATTTTTGCCCACTGGACGACGGAAAATCATATTGAAAAACGTGGCAACCCCTTCCAGTTCAGCCGGGGGGATATCCAGGTATTCGGACACGGCCAGCAGGCTTTCGTCAGACACCCAGCCCTGGTGTTTCTGGACTATTTTCAGGGCTTCCAGGCCTACGGCCTGGGTATAGGGATAGTGCGTTTTTTCATGCTCTATCTCATGAATCTCGTCAGGCGTTAGTTCGCGGGCCCTGGTGGCTGTACTGGCAATGATGTTGCTCATAGTATTTCGCTATTTATCTCTGATTCCTGCCTGGGTTCACACAGACCTTACTTGTCCACATCGGCCATCACGAAGTCGGTGGTGGCGACAACGGCGGTAAAGTCCGCCAGCATCAGCCCCCGGCTCAGGAACGGAATGGCCTGGATATTGATGAACGACGGTGTGCGTATACGTGTCCTGTATGCGCCGCTGCCACCATCGTTGGTCAGGTAATACATGTTCAGACCTTTGGTGGCTTCGATGGTCATGGAGACCTCTGTCGGATCCATGATTGGTCCCCAGCTTACGCTCAGGAAGTGATCAATCAGGGTTTCGATATCGAGCTTGGTTTTTTCCTTGATGGGTGGTGTGGTCAGCGGGTGTTCTGACTTGTATGGTCCGGAAGGCATGTTTTCCAGACACTGCTTGATGATGCGGCAGCTCTGGCGCATTTCCTCAACACGGACGGCAGCCCTGTCATAGCAGTCGCCATTAACGGCAATGGGGACATCAAATTCAAAATTCTCATAACCGCTGTAGGGGCGATTTTTGCGATAATCCCATTCCAGGCCGGTGGCTCGAAGCGCTGGTCCGGTCAGTCCCCAGTCAAACGCATCCTGGGTATTCATGGAACCAACACCCTGGGTACGCTGCTTGATAATGGTATTTTCCATGACCATCTTGTCGTATTCGGCAAGACGGGCCGGGAAATAATCGACAAATTCACGCACCAGCTTATCCCAGCCATTGGGCAGGTCCTGGGCAACACCACCGATACGGAACCAGCTCGGGTGCATACGCCCCCCGGTGATGGACTCAATGATGTTGAAGGCTTTCTCACGGTCAACAAAGCAGTAGAACAGGGGGGACAACTGGCCAAGGTCCACCGCCCAGGTGCCGTAGAACAGCAGGTGGCTGCAGATACGGAAGAATTCCGCCAGCATGATGCGGATGGTCTTGACCCGGTCAGGTACCTGGATGCCTGCCATCTTTTCGACGGCCATGACATATGGCAGGTTGTTCATTACCCCGCCCAGGTAATCGATACGGTCGGTATAGGGAATATAGGTGTGCCAGCTCTGGCGCTCCCCCATTTTTTCGGCCCCACGATGGTGATAGCCCACATCCGGCACACAGTCGATCACATACTCACCATCCAGTTGCAGGGCAAAACGGATGACACCGTGTGCTGCGGGGTGGTTCGGACCAAAATTCAGGAACATGTATTCAGAGGTGTCGGTGCCCTTGGCCATGCCCCATTCATCGGGATTGAAGCGAAGAGCTTCCTGCTCACGGTCCTGAATTTCGTCACTCATCTGGAACCAGTCCATTTCCGTTGCACGTGCAGGATGGTCCTTGCGCAGGGGATGGCCTACCCAGGTAGGAGGACAGTAGATGCGTTTGAGGTTCGGGTGACCGGTAACATTGATGCCGAACATGTCCCACATTTCCCGTTCATGCCAGTTGGCGGCAGGCCACAGGGAAATGACGGTCGGAATATTCTGGTCGTCCTCACGCAGGGCGACCTTCAGGCGGATATCGGCATTGCCGGAGAAGGAAATCAGGTGATAGACAACAGTAAAATCGCTGTCCGGCTGTCCTTCACGATGGACACGCAGGCGCTCGTCGATAGCGGTAACGTCCAGCAGCATCTCAAAGCGAGGTTTGAAGTCGTCACGCAGGTAGCGCAGGACTTCCAGCAGCTTGTCACGTCCAACCCACAGGGTCGGCATGCCTTCGGCAGTATGCTGACGGACAAAGGAAGACTCGCCAAATTTCCGGTACAGGGCGTCAATGACTGCAGGTAATTGCGCCTCTGCCTGTGGTATTGCCTGTTCGCTCACGTTACTCAAGGTCTGTCTCGGTCAAGTTGTCTGTATCGGGTTAATTGCCTGGTCAGGCATCCTGGTCGTGCGGCCCTTTCTTGCCGCTGACGACGTCAAAATAGCTTGGGCCAACTTCTGACGGGCTGACCAGCTCGGTAGCACTTATGCGGTCCTTGAGCCTGGCTTCTCGCTGGATCTCGACTTTTTCACGTTCGTAAATTCCCTGGTCGTTGATCACCCAGCTCACCGGGCGGCGCTTTTTGCCAATGGAATCCTGCAGCAGGTTCAGGCCCTGCAGAAGGGCCTCGGGACGCGGTGGGCAGCCGGAGACATACACATCCACAGGGAGGAATTTGTCCACGCCCTGGACCACGGAATAGATGTCATACATACCGCCAGAATTTGCACAGGAACCCATGCAGATCACATAGCGGGGTTCCATCATCTGTTCATACAGGCGCTGGACCACCGGGGCCATCTTGCGGAATACCGTACCGGCAATAATGATCATGTCAGCCTGGCGTGGTGTGGCCCGGAACACTTCAGCCCCGAAACGGGAAATATCGTGGCGGTTGGAAATGGCAGTAGCCGCTTCCACATAACAGCAGGAAAGACCGAAGTTGAATGGCCAGAGCGAGTTTTTGCGACTCCAGGCGATCATGTCTTCAAGGGTGGTCATGATGACATTTTTGCGAATATGGTCAGCAAACTCCTCCATCCCGGGGCGGGGATCGGAAACATCCTCTGGTCTTACTAATTCCCAACTCATCAGTGATGCCCCCCGTGTGCAGGCTCTTCGCTTTCTTCGATGCTTTCGATTCTACGACCATTCCTGATATTGACCACGCCGCCGGCTCCCTTGACCTTTTTCAGGTCCTCTCGCTGCCGCTCGGTTCGCCATTCCAGGGCGCCGCTGCGCCACAGGTAGATCAGGCCGGCAACCAGGATGGCAATAAAGATGAAAACCTCGATGAAACCCACCCAGCCCGCTTCGCGGATCGAGATGGCCCAGGCAAACAGGAATACCGCTTCAAGGTCGAAAATGATGAACAGGATGGCCGTCAGGTAAAACGGCACATTCAGCTTGATCTGGGGTGAACCCTGTGGGAGTACCCCGGATTCATAGACTTCATGGGAGGCATGGTATTTGCGTTTTTCGCCCAGCAGGGCTGACACGATAACGAATGCCACGATGATGGCGACTGCTATAGCGCCATAAACGATCAGGGGAAAGAGATCTATATTCAAACCAGCCAACCTTTCAGTGTAAGCATCAGTGTAAGCACGAATGTTTTGCGTAAGTTCAGTATTCAGTGACTGCAGTTCAGGCTTCAGCAGTCAGGCAACAGCGATCACTTAACGCACTTGACGTGTAAACTGTTGCGGACAAGGCGGTATTAACCAGCCTTGTTATTACCTGATAATTATTCTGGATTTCAGTGCAGGAATCCGGTGATTTAAGGTCTTGAGCACGCCTGTCACCGTTAAAATTTCACTGCTTTAAGCGGGGTGCCAATTTACACTTTCAGGGATTTTGGATCAAGAACTTTTTCCCTGTAGGCCCAAAGAAATCAAGGCCTACAGGGCAATTTAGCCCTGCATGCGAACAGTCGTGGACATTGTTCAGAAGAGCCGGTTAATCCCGTTAAGAGCCGCCACCTTGTAGGCTTCTGCCATGGTGGGGTAGTTGAAGGTGGTATTGATGAAGTATTTAAGGTTATTGGCCTTGCCTTTCTGGTGCATGATGGCCTGGCCGATATGCACAATTTCGGAGGCCTGATCACCGAAGCAGTGGATACCCAGGATCTCGAGCGTTTCAAAGTGAAAGATGATCTTCAGCATCCCGACTTCATCCCCGGTGATCTGGGCCCGGGCAATATTCCGGAAAAAGGCCTTGCCCACCTCATAGGGAATCTTCTTCTCGGTCAACTCCTGCTCGGTATAACCCACAGTGCTGATTTCCGGAATTGTATAAATGCCGGTAGCCACATCTTCCACAAAATGAAATTCATCGGGGTTGATAATGGCATTGCAGGCTGCCCTGCCCTGGTCATAGGACGAGCTGGCCAGTGAGGGCCAGCCGATGACATCCCCGGCAGCATAAATGTGCTTGATCGCCGTCTGGTAATGGCCGTTGACCTTCAGGCGGCCCCTGCTGTCTGCCTCCAGGCCAACGGCCTTGAGGTTGAGGGAGTCCGTGTTCCCTGTGCGCCCATTAGCCCATAACAGAATGTCACTTTTAATTTTTTTACCCGACTCCAGGTAGGTCACAACGTGATCATCATGGTATTCCAGGGCTTTGAAATGCTCCTGGTGACGACAGCGCACGCCCATGTTCTGGAGATGGTAGCTCAAGGCATCGGTAATTTCCGTGTCCAGGTAAGACAACAATGATGACGCCGGGTTGATCAGTTCGACCTTGATTTTCATGCCGCCGAAAATGGAAGCATATTCGCAGCCTATGACGCCGGCCCCGATAATGGTGACTTTTTTCGGGGAATGCTTCAGATTCAGAATGGTATCGCTGTCAAAAACGCGGGAATGGCCGAAATCGACATTATCGGGGCGGTAAGGGCGTGACCCTGTTGCGATGATGAAATGCCTGGCTTCCAGCCGGGTTTTGGTTTTGCCATCGGTCACCTGCACCGTGTTTTTGTCAACAAACTGGGCCTGTCCCTGGATGATTGGCACGTTATTGCGTTCATAGGCATCATGCCGGGACTTGCTTTGCTCATTAATCACTCGCTCTGCCTGTTTCAGGGCCTGCTGAAACGTCAGTTTCTTGATGTCCGCCAGTTCCCTGAGCAAAGGGTTGGTCTGGAAGTGCAATACCTGCTTGACTGAATGCCGAATGGCCTTCGAGGGAATTGTGCCCAGGAAAGTACAGTTGCCGCCGGGTCTGGGCGTATCACTGATAACAGCAACATGCTTGCCGGCTTTGGCAGCATTCATGGCGGCAGACTCACCTGCCGGGCCACTGCCGATGACCAGCAGATCAAACTTCTTCTGTCCCTTTGCCATATGGATTCCTGTTATTGCGCCTGATTGAGATAGGGGCTGAACGCATCCGAATGAACACTCCGGAAGCCAGCATCGTCTGCGACGATGAAGTAAGCCGCCAATTGTAATTGATTTGCAAGTTCCATGCCTTTATCCACCCCCATAATATTCAGGGCTGTAGCCCAGGCATCCGCCTGCATCGCCGATTCAGATATGACGGTCACCGCCGCGAGATCATGAGTGATCGGCGCTCCGGATACAGGGTCAATCAGGTGGCTGTATGCCTGGCCTTTGGCATGGAATACATTCCGGTAATTGCCCGATGCTGCAATGGCCAGGGGCTTGATCCCTGTTTTCAGGGTCTGAAACAGGATGGCCTCACCGGGAACGGGTGTTTCTATGCCGACTTTCCAGGGCTCGCCGGTGTCCTTCACCCCTCTACTGGCCAGTTCCCCGCCAATTTCCACCAGGTAATTATCGACTCCTGCAGACAAAAGCAATCCGGCAACAACATCAACCGCATAACCTTTGGCGATAGCTGAAAGATCTAGACTGACGTCACCACGCTTGGCGAGCGTCATGTTTTCACGATCCACGTTCAGGCGTGACATGCCCACTTTGGTGCGGGCCAGTGCTATAGCCTGTGCATCCGGAACAGCATTTTCAGTATGTCCGGTGCTGCCAAACCCCCAGACATCCACCAGGGGCTTGATGGTGACATCGAAGGCGCCACCAGACAGCTGGAATACCTGCCGGGCAGTGTCCACGGCGTCCAGAATAGCCGAATCAACAACCAGCCCCTTCCCCGCGTCGAGTGCATTGAACCGGGAAAGCTGGGAATCCGGTGAATAGGTTGAAAAAAGCCCCTTGTCCAGGTAGGCAAGACGAGTGGCGATCAGTTCATCAAGGTTGTCAGGCAGTGCCTGTTGAGCCTTCCCGTGCAGGGCAATCTGGATGTGGTACCGTGTTCCCATGGTCTGGCCGGTCAGGGCCAAGACTACGCTGTCATGGGAAGGGCCTGGTGTACTGCGCTGTATATTAACCGACGGCGGGTTTGACAGCAGCAGAGCAAGGGGCAGGAAGCAAAGGACAATGGCCGGCAGCACCCAGAGTCTGGCACTGCCGGTCTGCATGATCCTAGATGGCCATGGAGTCATTTTCCGGATAAGTCAGGTAGTTGACCCCTGCCAAACGGCTGACCATACGGACAACCTGGGCGCTGTATCCGTACTCATTGTCATACCAGAGGTACAGGATCATGTTTTTACCATTGACCTTGGTGGCATTGGCATCAACAGTACAGGCTTCCCGGGAGCCGATGAAGTCACTGGATACCGCATCCAGGGATTCGGTGTAGCCGATCTGGTTCTGCAGTGGTGAATGCAGGGCGATGTCGCGCAGATATTCGTTGATTTCCTCGGTGCTGGACTGTGTCAGCAGGGTCAGGTTGAGAATGGCGATGGAAACATTGGCTACCGGTACACGAACAGCGTTGCCACTCAGTTTGCCCTCCAGTTCGGGAACCGCCTTGGAAACGGCCTTGGCGGCGCCTGTTTCAGTCAGCACCATGTTCAGTGCCGCACTGCGGCCGCGACGATCAGCCTTGTGGAAGTTGTCGATCAGATTCTGATCGTTGGTGTAGGCATGCACAGTTTCCACATGGCCGTGAACAATACCGTATTTGTCGTGAATCAGTTTCAGCACAGGCGCAATGGCATTGGTGGTACAGGATGCCGCAGAAATGATCTGGTCCGAGGGTTCAATCGTGTCGTGATTGATGCCCATCACAATGTTTTTCAGGTCACCCTTGCCCGGTGCGGTCAGCATGACCTTGCTGACACCCCTGGATTTCAGGTGCAGGCTCAGGCCTTCAGCATCTCGCCATTTGCCGGTGTTGTCGATGATAAGGGCATTGTCGATGCCGTATTGCGTATAGTCGATGGTGTCAGGGCTGTCGGCATAAATGATGTCAATCACGTTGCCATTGGCAATGATGCGGTTGTTTTCTTCCTCGATCCTGACGGTACCTGAGAAGGTGCCATGGACTGAGTCATTGCGCAGCAGGTTGACGCGCTTGACCAGATCGCCGTCGCCGGCTTTCCTGACGACGATAGCTCGCAAGCGCATGACCTGCCCGTTGCCGGTTTGCTCCAGAAGCAGCCGTGTTACCAGGCGACCAATGCGGCCAAACCCGTAGAGTACGACATCCTGGGGCTTGTCGATGGGCTTGTAATCCACGCCAATCAGGTGGGACAGCTCGGCGGCTACCAGGGCGTCAAGATCCACGTTTTCCCCGGTTTCCAGGGCTTCCATGTATTTGACAGTCAGTTTGCCAAGGTCAATCTGGGCCGGGCACAGATCCAGCTTGGCAAGCGCCTTGAGCACGGGGTTGCTTTCAAACTCTGACAGTTCATTACGCGCCACTTCACGGACACGACGGTGAGATTTCATGATGTTGGCGACTGAGCGGTTATTCAGGGTCCGTCCATAAAGGTGAATCTGGACACCTTTGTCATTTTCCAGTTTTCCCATAATGGGGAGCATTTCCTGAGCCAGGGCTTCCCTGGCTTTCCAGTCACCAAAATAGTCATCTACACTTGGTCGTTCCACGGCTTAAATTCCTGTAAAATTTCGGGGTTTTGAAAAGGCGCGTATTATCCAAGGATGCGCCTGATAAGTCCATGATCGAAAGCGTTAATTCCGGTGCCATGCTCACCTCGTGTGCAGACTCGCTGAAATCACGCTGGATCGCCCAGCCGGGAAACATTGCGCAGTAAAGCCCCGATACATGATTAAACAACTGGATATAGATACTCTTCCCCGCCTTGGCGGCCCTGGTGACAAACAGCGCTGGGGAGGCACAGCAGGTGCCGGCGGTAGCCTGGTTCTGTCCCGCTATGCCGCACAGAATGGCGGGCTGACACTCGTCATTACCGAAAACTCCCAACAGGCTGAAAGGCTCCAGGCTGAATCTGCCTTTTTTGGCGGACAGACGGCTCTTCTGGAATTTCCCGACTGGGAAATCCTGCCCTATGACAATTTCTCGCCCCATCAGGACATCATCTCCCGGCGCCTGACCACACTGACCGGTCTGCCGTCAGCGGAAAACGCCATGCTGATCGTGCCTGTCAGCACCCTGCTCCATAAACTGGTGCCGCTGACCTATATCCGGGGCATGAGCCTGCGTCTGGAGGTCGGGCAGCAATTAAATCTGGCGGCCATGCGCCGTGAACTGGAAGCGGCAGGCTACCTGTGTGTTGAATCGGTATATGAACATGGTGAATTTGCGGTACGCGGGTCCATTCTGGATATTTTCCCCATGGGGGGGGTGGAACCTGTCCGTATTGAGCTGTTTGACGAAGATGTGGAGAGCCTGCGGCATTTTGATCCGGAAACCCAGTTGTCGAAGGAAACCATCCAGGGCATCGATCTGCTTCCTGGCAAGGAATATCCCCTGACTGAGCAGGGAATTGCCACGTTCAGACGGCATTTTCGCGAGCAGTTCGACATCGATGTGCGCAAATGCCCCATGTATGATGATATTTCCCGAGGGGTCCCGGTCGCCGGCATTGAATATTACCTGCCCCTGTTTTTCACCAACCCCCTGGGCACCCTTTTTGATTACCTGCCGCCGCAAACCCAGATATTTACTGTTGGTGAAGTACATGATGCGGCCGAGTTGTTCTGGCATGACGTTCGTCTGCGTTATGAAGATCGCCGCGTGGATCCGGAACGCCCGCTTCTTACCCCCGAGCATTTGTTCCTGGCCACTGAAAACCTCTTTTCACTGTTAGGCAATTATCCCCAATGCAACCTCAGGGCCGTCACTGACGAAAACTGTCATGCCATGCTGCCTGTTAAACATTCCCCTGCTCTGGATGTTGAACACAAACGGGAAAATCCCCTGCAGAAATTACAGCACTTTCTGGCTGCTGGTGAGCACAGGCCAACCCTGTTTTGTGCTGACTCTCCTGGCAGGCGTGAGGCCCTGATTGACCTTTTGGCCACAGCCGGCATCAAGCCTGAGCCGGTCCAGAACTGGCAGGACTTCCTGGACAAACGCCCTGCTCCCGGCATTACGGTTACCCCGATGGAAAGCGGTCTGTGGCTGGAATCGCCGGAATTTGTCCTGATCGCAGAAACCCAGCTGTTTGCCGATCATGTAAGCCAGCCTCGTCGCCGCGGCAAATACAGTGACAATACCGACCTGATCATCAAAAGCCTGACCGAACTGCATCTTAATGCCCCGGTGGTCCACATCGACCATGGCATTGGCCGTTACAAGGGACTGCAGACATTCGAGGTGGAGGGACAGCTCACCGAATTCCTGGTGCTGGAATATGCTGATGAGGCAAAACTTTATGTCCCGGTTTCCTCCCTGCATCTGATCAACCGCTACAGTGGTGCGGACGCAGACCATGCGCCACTGAACAAGCTGGGTTCGGATCAGTGGGAAAAGGCCAAGCGCAAAGCGGCGCAAAAAGTGGTGGATGTAGCCGCTGAATTGCTGGATGTCTATGCCCGGCGTGAGGCCCAGAAAGGGATGAAATTCACCGTCCCGGAGGACGACTACAAGATTTTTGCCAACGGCTTTCCCTTTGAGGAAACGGATGATCAGGAAGATACCATCAAGGCTGTGCTCAGGGACCTGAAGCAGGAAAAAGCGATGGATCGACTGGTTTGTGGCGATGTCGGTTTCGGCAAAACAGAAGTGGCCCTGAGGGCCGCCTTCGTTGCGGTCAGCAACAATACCCAGGTAGCCATTCTGGTCCCAACCACCCTGCTCGCCCAGCAGCATTACGATAATTTCAAGGACCGCTTTGCCGACTGGCCGGTCAATATTGCGCTCATGTCCCGTTTCGTTGGCGGCAAGCAGCAAACCGAGAACCTGGGCAAGCTGGCGTCAGGCAAGATCGACATCGTCATCGGAACCCACAAGCTGCTGCAATCTGACATCAAGTACCACAACCTCGGCCTGCTTATCATCGATGAAGAGCACCGCTTCGGGGTCCGCCAGAAGGAGCGGCTCAAGGCACTGAGGGCCAACGTCGACATACTGACCCTGACGGCCACGCCAATCCCGCGCACACTTAATATGGCCATGTCCGGCATCCGTGATCTGTCGATCATTGCAACACCACCGGCACGCCGGCTGTCGGTCAAGACCTTTGTCAGGCAATCAACCCCTGCATTATTGAAAGAGGCCATCCAGCGTGAACTTTTACGTGGTGGCCAGGTTTTCTACCTGCATAACGAGGTTAAGAGCATAGAGCAGGCGGCAGATGAAGTGCGCAAACTGATTCCAGAGGCCAGGGTCTGTGTCGGTCATGGACAGCTCAGGGAAAGTCAGCTGGAAAAAGTCATGTCGGATTTCCACCATCGCCGTTACAACGTGCTGGTGTGTTCAACGATTATTGAAACCGGGATTGATATCCCGACGGCAAACACCATTATCGTGGAACGGGCGGACAAGTTTGGCCTGGCCCAACTTCACCAGTTGCGCGGACGGGTTGGTCGCTCGCACCACCAGGCCTATGCGTATCTGTTGACGCCGCATCCCAAGGCCATGAGTGCGGATGCCATCAAGCGTCTTGAGGCCATCGGGGCGGCAGATACTCTTGGTGCGGGATTTGTACTGGCCAGTCACGACCTGGAAATACGGGGCGCTGGAGAACTGCTTGGGGATGAACAAAGTGGACATATTCAGACCATCGGGTTTGCCCTGTACAGTGAAATGCTGGAACACACCGTCAAGTTGATGAAACAGGGCAAGCATCCGGACCTCAACAGGCCCATTCAGACCGGGACCGAAGTGAATCTGCATATGCCCGCCCTGATCACTGAGCAATATCTGCCGGATGTTCATACCCGCCTGATGATGTACAAGCGGATAGCCAATGCCCGCAGTGATCATGAGCTTGATGGCTTGAAGATAGAGATGATCGATCGCTTCGGGTTGCTGCCTGAGCCGACCCGCCTGCTGTTCGAGGTGACACGCCTGAAGCTGCAGGCGGAGGCCCTGAGCATTACCCGCGTGGAAGCCAATGCCCGCTTTGGCAAACTGGTCTTTGATACCGATACCAACGTTGACCCCTATTCCCTGGTTAAACTGGTTCAGGAACAGCCCCGGGTATTCAGTATGAGCGGTGCAACAGAACTCAAATTCAGACATGAACTGGATGATGCAGCCGGAAGACTGACCTTCGTGGGAAAGCTGTTGAGCGCTTTATCTCCCCAGCCTGTTCAGGTAGCCTGAGTCCATGATCAGACCGTTGATGATAATCGTGGCAGCCATACTGATCCTGGCAGCCCCTTCAGGCCAGGCGCAGACCTTCAGTTATGACGGAAACCGCTGGTATGAAATCGAGGTCAGCATTTTTTCCAATGAAAATGCCAGGCAAACCTCGGAGCGCACCAATCCAGCCAATACCACCCTGGAATATCCCGAATCCGTTATTGCCCTGACATCTGCTTCAGCGGGTTTTCTCATCCCGTTTCCCGACACTGACCCCGTCGCCAGCATTCGGGACAGTATGCTGCCCGAGCCCGGACAATCAGCAAACTTTGGGCCCCGGCTGCCAGGCCCGGAAGGACGGTTTCGTCTGCCGGACTTCAGACGGGATCCCTTTGTTGCCCTGGGAGACAAGCAGGCAGCATTCACTGCCTATAACCAGGCTATTTCCCGTTCGTCTGAACACCGGTTGTTATTTCATGCTGTCTGGAGACAGCCGGTTCTCAACCGGGTCCAGGCAACTGCCATCCAGGTTACTGGTGGTGAGAGTCTCGGCGGTCATTATGAGCTCGAAGGCAGTTTGAAATTCAGCTACAACATCAACCGGGTGGATGTAGATGCCCGTCTCTGGCGGACGGATGTTGATGCCGTTGCCAGCCAGTTCAGTCGCCAATCGACATCGGCATGGACACTGCCGCCCCTGCCTGTGAGTGAAGAAGGATTTTCAGGGTCGCTATCGGTCCCGGTTCTGTACTACATGAATCAGACCCGTTCCATGATCAGTAATGAACTGCATTTTCTTGATCATCCCGCCCTGGGTGTACTGGTTGAAATCCGTCCCTATCAGCTGCCGGAATTGTCGTCGTTCTCGTTCGATTAAACCCGGGTCAAGAAAGCGCGGGAATTGTTTCCAGGATTATCCGGCGCAAGTGTTCTGTTCCGGTGTTTAGAGTGCTGATAATGTCGTCAAAGGTAATTTCCTGATTGCTTTTACCTGCGGCCCAATTGACGACAAGAGCCAGGCTGGCATAAGGGATGGCCAATTCTCTGGCCAGGGCTGCTTCCGGCATCCCCGTCATGCCGACAATGTCGCATCCGTCACGTTCAAGTCGAATGATCTCGGCAGCACTTTCCAGCCGCGGACCCTGCGTGGCGCCGTAAACGCCACCCCTGGTAATGTCATAGCCGCAGGTAATGGCCGCCTGCTCCAGGGCCTGTGCCAGAGCTTTGTCATATGGCCACGAAAAATCCACATGGTTTCCCGGATTATCGAGAATATCGAAAAAGGTGTGTTCTCTGCCCCAGGTATAATCAATAATCTGGTCGGGAATAATCAGGGAGCCCGGGGCCATGGACGGGGTTATGCCGCCCACGACATTGATGGCTAAAATCGCGTT
>CAZBBS010000026.1:27245-35684 GCA_964490145.1 uncultured Enterobacteriaceae bacterium | reverse complement strand
CAGTCTTGCTGAAGCCGCCAGAAACAGGGACAGCGTCAGCCTGAGAGCTCTGCTGGACACCGGCAGCGACCCGGATGCCCGCGGCAGTTTTGACACCCCCGCTTTGCACTGGGTCGTTCGCTATGATGATCTGGAGTCTGCCCGACTTCTGCTCAATGCCAAGGCAGACCCTAATATCACCTCACGTTACGGCGTGACCCCGATCAGTCTCGCCATCAGCAACGGCAACGCGGAAATGACACTGTTGCTGCTCAATGCAGGGGCAGATCCCAACACTCTGGAAAACAGTGGTGAAACGGTTCTGATGACAGCCGCCGAAATCGGGGTAATGGCCAGTGTTGAACATCTCGTTGAGGCTGGCGCGCGTATCGACACCCGCGACCCGAATTTCGGCCAGACGGCTCTGATGTTTGCCGCCCGCGCCGGACACACCGACATTGTCAGGTACTTCATTGAACAGGGTGCCAATCCGAATGCCCGAACCGATATTGGTGAAGAGCCCAAATGGGTGTTGCCAAACTCACAGCGCGGCTTCGGTTTCGGCATAGGCATCATCAGGGGTGGCACACCGGCAAACCGTGGTCGTAGAGAACCCATTCCAGGCGGCATGACACCCCTTTTATATGCTGCCAGGCACGGACATACCGACATCGCCAGACTGCTGCTCGACGCCGGTGCTGATATCCACCTGAGTGATGCCAATAGCATCAACCCTCTGTTGATGGCCGTGGAAAACAACAGCATGGAGACTGCCCGGTTACTGATCAACCAGGGCTCTGAACTGAATGTCAGTGACTGGTATGGACGCACCCCTCTTTGGGAAGCCATCAACGTCCGCAACCTGTACGTGCACAACGACACCTTTGAAAATTACATCACCAACAGAAGTGAAATTCTCGATCTTATTGCATTACTGGTAGAGCGTGGTGCCGACCTGAATGCCAGGACCAGGGAATCGCCACCTGTACGTCATCATCTGCTATCCATTACCGGCACACTGGAGTGGGTCGACTTTACCGGCCAGACGCCATTTATCCGTGCCGCCCGAGCCGGTGATATGGACGTCATGAAACTGCTGCTTGATCATGGTGCTGACCCCTTGATTGAAACCTTTGAAGGCACCAATGCCTTGATGGCGGCAGCCGGCGTGAACTGGGTGGTTTCGCAAACCTGGACAGAAGATACTGAAACAGTACTGGATGCTGTAAAACTGTGTATCGACCTTGGCATGGATGTAAACCATGCCAATTCCATGGGGCTTACCGCTCTGCATGGTGCGGCAAACCGGGGCTCCAACGATATTATCGAACTGCTGGTTGCCCATGGCGCCCGGCTGGATGCCAGGGACCGGGAAGATCGCACCCCGCTGGACTGGGCCAAAGGCGTCTTTCTGGCCACCCATCCGGCTGAGGAAAAACCGGCATCCGTCGCATTGATCAGCCGCCTGCTTGCAGACAGGAAAATGCCAGTCAGGTAACCGGAAAAAATCATGAACAGCGCTAAAAAGACACTGATCTCCGCTGCCCTGCTGCTCGCTTCTGCGTCAGCCGCAGCCCAGGATGTTCCTTCCTTTATCAATGACTACTGTATCAAGTGCCATAATTTTGAAGACTGGGCCGGAAGCCTCGACATGGAAGGCCTGGATTTCAACCACGTGGAAGCCAGTCCCGAAATCTGGGAACTGATGATCCGTAAGGTACGCATCGGCATGATGCCTCCTGTTGGCGAAAAACGGCCAGACCAGCACACCATGGAAGGCTTTGCCCGGAACATTGCCAGAAAACTGGATGAGACCATCGAGTCCATCCCGGCTTCACCAACACTGCATCGCCTGAACAGGGCTGAATATGCCAATGCCATCCGGGATCTTCTGTCCCTTGATATTGATGTGGCCACCATGCTGCCACGTGACAATTCCTCTGATGGTTTTGACAATGTCGCGGCCTCCCTTGGCTTTTCGCCTGCCCTGGTCCAGGCCTATACATCAGCGGCCATGAAGATCAGCCGCTGGGCAGTTGGTGACATGACCACAACAGAATCATCATCAATTTATCTCCCACCACCGGAGCTCCAGCAGGACATGCACCTGGACGGTTTGCCGCTGGGCACCCGTGGCGGCATGGTCATCACCCATAACTTCCCGCTGGATGCAGAATACGACATCAACATTGGCGGCAGATTGTTCAGTTTCAACAGCGGTGTGGGACGCCAGCTCGGAGCACGACTTGATGTCACCATCGATGGCGAGCCGGTGACCGTGGAGGAAAACAGGATTGTTCGTCACCCGTTGACCGCCGGCCCCCATACCATCACGGCGGCCATTATCGATAACCGCAAGTCCACAGGTGTGAACAACATTTATAAAGAATACAGTGTTGAAGGCAATATCGGCCGCATTGAGATTGTTGGTCCTTTCAATGCCTCCGGACCGGGTCATACACCAAGCCGTGAAAAAGTCTTCAGCTGCTACCCCGACACCAACGATGAAGAGCTGGCCTGCGCCGAAACCATCATCCGCGATGTTGCCACACGCGCTTTCCGCGGCCCGGTCAACGACAGCGAAGTGGCATCCATCATGACCTTCTACAACCAGGGTTATGAGGAAGGTCATTTTGAGAGCGGCATCCAGCAGGCGGTTTCCCGCATTCTGGTTGACCCCCGCTTCCTGGTGCGTTTCGAGGAAGAACCCGAAAACATGGCTCCTGGCACCATATACAGCATCAGCGATCTCGAACTGGCCTCACGCCTGTCATTCTTCCTGTGGAGCAGTATTCCTGATGAAGAACTGCTTGAACTGGCCATGGCCGGGGAACTCAGCAAGCCAGCTGTTCTGAATGCCCAGGTGGAACGCATGCTGAGTGACGAGAAAGCCAGCGCCCTGGTAGAGAACTTTGCAGGGCAGTGGCTGTTCCTGCGGGATGTTGAAACGGTGACACCGGAAGAAGGCAATTTTGACGACAACCTGCGTGCTGCCTTTATCCAGGAAACACAACTGGCGTTTGCCAACCTGATAACCGAAGACAATCCGGTTACCGAGCTACTGGATGCCAACTACACCTTCCTGAACGAACGTCTGGCCAGGCACTATGGTATTGAAGGGGTTCGAGGTTCCTATTTTCGCAAGGTCCAACTGGCTGACGACAGTCCACGACACGGGCTTCTGGGTCATGGCAGCATCCTCACCGTCACTTCCACCGCGAGCCGCACATCTCCGGTGGTCCGCGGCAGCTGGATTCTGGAAAACCTGTTGAATGCACCAGTCCCGGCACCACCTCCCGGCGTGGAAACCAACATCGATGGTGATGGCTCTACAGTATTGACAACTTCAGTTCGCGAACGACTGGAGGCCCATCGGGCAGATCCGGTTTGCGCCACCTGCCACAGCGTGATTGATCCGGTGGGGTTTGCCCTGGAAAATTTCGACCTGGTAGGTCAGTGGCGTGAGTATGACGGTGATTCCAAAGTGGACCCGACCGGCACCCTGCTTGATGGCTCTGCCGTGCGCGGGCCAGCAGACCTGCGCAAGGCCCTGGTCGGATACTCTGAGCTGTTTGTTGAAACCATGACCGAAAAAATGCTGACTTATGCCCTGGGTCGGGAACTGGAGTACTATGACATGCCGACAGTGCGCGCGATTATTCGGGATGCAGAACAAACAGACTACCGTTTTTCATCACTGGTCAGCGGCATCATCAACAGTGACCAGTTTACCAAGCGCATTAAAAGCACCAGCGAGAATGAGGACGACCTGGCCGCCCGTTGAGGCGACAGTCAATTAATTACCGGAGGCCTTATGGCTACCTACCTGACGAAAAAACATCTTTCACGACGTACTTTTCTTCGCGGCTCCGGCACGACCCTGGCTCTGCCCTTTCTGGAATCCATGATCCCGGCGGGATCAGCCATGGCGCAGTCAATGCTGCCCAAAACCCGCTTCGGTGCGATCTATGTCCCGCATGGCGCCACCATGTCCCGTTGGACACCTGCCACCACAGGTAAAAATTTCGAGTTTTCGGAAATCCTCAAACCGCTTGAAAAGTTTCGTGAGCACATCAATGTCGTGACCGGCCTGGGACTGCCCCTGGCTTACGGTCCTGGTGGCGCTACTGCCAACCACAACCGGTCAGCAGCCTCTTTCCTCAGTGGCGCCAAGCCCCAGTCAGGCGCCATGCCAGTTCTGGGGGTAACCATTGACCAGGTCGTCGCCCAGAATTTACATCAGGATACACCGCTGCCTTCACTGGAACTGACTATCGAAGAGGCCACGCTGAGCTGCGGTGAAGGACTGAGCTGCGCCTACCGTAACACCATTTCCTGGCAGTCGGATGTATCACCCCTGCCAATGCAGAATAATCCCCAGGTGGTATTTGAACAACTGTTTGGTGACGGCGCTACGCCCGAGCTGCGAGAAGCCCGCCGCAAACAGTCCCTGAGCCTGCTTGATGCCGTCTCTGATCAACTGACCTCTCTGGACAGATCACTGCCTGCCGGTGACAGGGTCAGACTGGACCAGTTCCTGACTGATATCCGCGAGATAGAACGCCGAATTGTCCAGGCAGGCGAAAAACTCAACGAGGATATCGAGGTTCCTGAAAAACCCAACGGCATTCCTGTTGATATCGATGCCCATATCAAGCTGATGTACGACCTGCAGGTCCTGGCCTGGCAGACCGAAATCTCCCGGGTCTCCACTTTCCTGATGGCCAAGGAGCTTAGTGGTGCCGTTTATCCAGCCAGTGGTGTACGGGATGGCTTCCACACACTTTCACACCATTCCAACAATGAAGACCAGAAAGCCCGCTTTGCAGTACTCAACCAGTACCACATCGGCCTGCTGGCCTACTTCCTGGACAAACTCCAGGCTGTTCCCGATGGTGAAGGCACCTTGCTGGACAATGCCATGATTCTCTACGGCAGCGGCATGAGTGACGGCAATTCCCATAACCATGATCCCCTGCCAGTTGTTCTTGCCGGCGGGGCATCCGGCAGGCTTGAGGGCAACCGCCATATCGTAACGCCTGACAAGACACCCATGTCCAACCTGCTGGTTTCCATGCTGCATACCCTGGATATCGAACACGAAACGTTCGGCGATAGCCAGGGTTACATCACCCTTTAGGGGTTTTCCACTAGCCTCAACATCCTGCTTCCCGGTTGTCGCCGGGAAGTTTTCCCGTGTTGGCCGTTTCAGGCAAATCGATTGATCTAACGCAAAATAGCCAAAGACGCCTGTGATACGTTGAAATTTTACGAGAGAGGTACGTATCATGAAAATTCGTCAGTGGTTTTACTCATTTTCAGTTTTTACCATCCTGTTTTCGGCTCAGGCCTGGGCTCAGCAGGACATGATTGGTGCCATGATCGGGGACGTTACCGGTCTGGTTGAAGACGACTCCGGCAACATGGTGGCACCTGAAGCTGCCATAGATGCGTCTGTTGATATCAATGCCCTCGGTGGCGGTGATCTGACCGCCGTGATTGACGGAGTGGCAGCCTGCACCGGTGGGCTGGGGATGCAGATTACCTTTCATGCGGTTTTTGACTATCAGTCCTATTCCCTGAGTGGACATTACACAGACATCCCCAACGGAAAGACTCTCGACAAGCCTATCCTGTTTGAACATACCGGCGGCCTTAACTGGACAGCCAGTGTGTCCGGGGAAGCACCTTCCTCCAGCGGTCCGAGGGCCTATGACCTTCAAATCAATGTCACGTTACCTAAGGAAGCCATATTTCCCGGGGAGCAATACCCGAATACCCGGAGCTTTAATGGAGACCTGAACCAGACCATCACCATCAATGTTCCGCTGGAAATTCCGGCACTGTCCGTCAGCGAAAATCTCAGTGTGGATGTCCTGCTCAGTGGCCGCTGGTCTGTGAAGACTGTCCCCACCTCCAGTGCAACGCCGGACATCAATGGCAACGTGATGGGCTCCATCGCGGGTCTTGCGCCAATTTCGCTGACTGTCAATGTGCCCATCCTGGGTGAGGAAACCTTGAGCCTGGATGTGGCCGGCACCTTTGGCGGCTCGTTGTTTGTCACGAGCCCTACCGAGTTAACCTTTGCCGGCTCCTGGGCGGCGTCTGCAGGAGAGGATGGCTTTGGCGGCGACATGAATATCACTGTCCCGATCGATGACCTTAAAAACCTGACAGAAATGCCTTTCGAGTTTAGCGGCAACTTTTCCGTAGATCCCGACATCCCGGGGGTCAGCCCCATCCCGGTGGCTTTTGAAGCGATTGGCGCCTTTCCTTTCTCCCTCGACCTGAACTGAGTCATGAAGGGTGGCCGGATTCGGTTTATCCGGCCACCCTTGTACTGCTTTTAATGTAATGCCTTACCCGCCCCCTCCTGGTTTACTGGAAACCAGTGCCTTTTATGCCTTGCTGAAATTGGTTCAGAACAGGAAAAGTCAGGTATCATGCATCCCCCCGTTACAGGATTCACTTTCGTTCAGGAGGTCCCGTGAAAATCCGACATCTGTTTCTTACAATTGCCGCCCTGGTCAGCAGCCAGGCCACTCTGGCAGCCGACTCCAATGCCGGTAAAACCTTTTTTGGCCAGCAATGCGCGCTTTGCCATAGCGCCGCCCCCGGCGACAATGGCGGCGCCCAGGGCCCGCTTTTACACAATATCTTTGGCAAACAGGCTGCGGCCAGCGGCTTCTCCTACACCCAGGCCATGCGTGACTCAGGTCTGACCTGGGATGCCGGTACACTGGACCGGTTTCTCTCAGCGCCAACCCAGGTCATTCCGGGTTCCGCTATGGTGGTGCCTGTCAGCGATCCGGAAAACCGTGCCAATCTGATTGCCTATTTCGAGGAACTTGCCAATGGCACGTTTGAAGAAGCAGCCCCCCAGGGCGGCGGCTTTTCTTTCCGGCCACCAGCGGATGCCAAACCTCCCGTGGGTGATCCTGACTGGCCCAATGACCGTCCTGGTCGCGTCCATCGCGTAAACCTGGAAAACCTGCCAGAACCCTACCAGACAGACTCGGCAGTCAATTTCCCGAATCTGGCTGAAAGACCTGCCAATGCCAAATTGCAGGTCCCTGAAGGTTTTCAGGTGGACACCTATGCCGAAGGATTGTCAGGTCCCCGTGCCATGATCCTGGCACCCAATGGCGACATCTTCCTGGCGGAAACCCAGAGCGGCCGTATCAAGGTGATCCGTCCGGGCCGCAACGCCTCTCGTCCTGAATCCATCACCGTTTTTGCGCAGGGAATGCTGCAGCCCCTGGGCATGGCCCTGTACCCGGCAGGCAATAATCCCCAGTGGCTGTATGTTGCAGAAACCAATCGCGTGATTCGCTATCCATACCAGTCAGGTGACCTGGAAGCCCGGGGTATACCTGAGGTCATCGTTGCCCAGTTGAGCCCGGTTGGTGGCGGCCACTATACCCGCGACCTGGCTTTCTCACGGGATGGCAGCAAAATGTATGTTTCTGTGGGTTCACAATCCAACGTGGCCGAAGACCTGCCCGAAAAATCATCCGCAGAAATAGCTGCCTGGGAAGCTGAACGCGGCCTTGGCGCTGCCTGGGGCAATGAAGAAAATCGTGCTTCTGTCATGGTATTTGATGTCGGCAACGAAGAAGCCAGCGGGAAATTGTTCGCCAACGGCATTCGCAACTGTGTTGGCCTGAAAGTTCAGCCGGAAACCGGAGACGTCTGGTGTTCCACCAACGAACGCGATCAGTTGGGCGATGATCTTGTCCCGGATTACTCCACCCGCGTGCCTGAAGGCAGCTTTTTTGGCTGGCCCTGGTATTACATGGGTGATAACGAAGATCCCCGCCATGCCGGTGCCCGACCGGACCTGGTGGGCAAGATCAGGAAGCCGGATGTACCCTACACAGCCCATTCCGCCGCTGTGGATATCGAGTTCTACCCCATGAATTCTGCTGGCTCCTCCGCCTTTCCGGCGGAATATGCCGGTGATGGTTTCGCCGTACTGCATGGTTCCTGGAACCGGGCCCACAGAACCGGTCATAAAATTGTCCGTGTCCCAGTGGAAAATGGTGTACCGACAGGCGAGTACATTGACTTCCTGGTGGGTTTCATTACCGAAGATGGTGCCCCCTGGGGCCGGCCTGTTGCAGCCACCTTCATGCAGGATGGCTCGATGCTGCTCAGTGATGACAGCGCCAACGTCATTTACCGTATTTCGTATTCGAGATAAGCACCCGGGCGGGCATGGCTTCTCGCTGTGCCCGCCTGTATAGCCTGGGGGACACCCTGATTAACCCGGTTTATGATGAACTATCCACCCTGGAAGTGGGGGCTGTCAGACTGACGGAAGCTGAAATAGATGTGTCACTGGACCAGGACACTTATGAAGCCTTTTATGACAGCGCCCTGGACCCCTACATTTTCTTCCGCAGTGCCTATGTGCAAAATCGGGCGGGGAAAGTGGAGGAGTAGAGGCAAGAGGCAAGA
>CAZBBS010000026.1:23175-27145 GCA_964490145.1 uncultured Enterobacteriaceae bacterium | reverse complement strand
AGAGGCAAGAGGCAAGAAAGTATTCAATCAGCCCCCTGGCTGGATACAGAAAAATTGCCAACCGGATCACGAATTTTTCTTCCCACGTGAATCCAGGCTTAATCCGAACAGATTAACCCCTGTCCCCTGCCCCTTCTCCCTTGTTCATGCAATAGCCCCCGGAATAATCACCCCATCCTCAACCGGGAGTTGAACATGGCTATTTCACGACTTTACAAGACAACCCTGCTGGCGGTTTTCTCACTGATTCTGGCAGTTTCCATGCAGGCTAATGCCCAGTCCGCCTCGCCAAAAACACTGGTTGAGACCACAGTTAATGCCATACTGGATATTCTGCGCAATGACGCACTCGGCCAGGAAGAAGCCCGTGACCAGATGCGTTCCGAGATCAGCAAGGCCTTCGACCCCCGCACCATGGCCCAGAGTGTGCTGTCCACCAACTGGCGTCAGGCCAGTGAGCAGCAGCAGGACGAATTGCAGGCCCTGTTCATGCAGACCCTGGAGAATACCTACATGGGCAGACTGGAAGCGTATACCAACGAGACCGTGGAATATCGGGGCGAGAGCATCGACAACAACCGTGCTGAAGTCCAGACAGTCATTATTACCTCCAGCAACGAAATTCCCATTAACTACAAGCTCAGGCTGCGCAACAACGGCTGGTTTGTCTATGACGTGGAAGTGGAAAACGTGAGCATGGTCAGCTCCTACAGGGAGACCTACCGGTCTGTTGTCCGCCGTGACGGCATGGACGGCTTGCTGGCCCAGATGCGCGAAAAAGCCGACGCCAGGTAATATTTCCGGGATTTCCCCAGGAAATCCCCAATTTCCTGCCCTCCAGCCCTCCCAGCCCTTGGCACAGGCCCGCCACCCTATGGTAGAATTCGCGCCCGGATAAGCTCCGACACGAATTCCAGCAGCCTTTAAAAGACATTATCACGCCACATGGCCCAAGTACTCAGCCTCAAAGAACTTCGTACCAGCAGCGCACTGAAAGCGGAAATCAAAAAGCTCGAAGAAGAGAAACAGCAGCTTCTTGAGCAGATGGACCGCCAGAAATTACTCGAACAGAAGCTTCGGGAAGACATCGTCAGCCAGAAGAAGGATTTCGAGCATCTGGAAAAACAGTTTGACCACTTTGCCGGCATCGAGGCCGATTTCGAGGCCCTGCAGCAGGAGCTCCAGATGGAGCGCCTGGAAAAGCTGATTGACGGTGACAAGCAGGACAACAAGTCCAAAGCCCAGGTCAAGAAAGCCCGTGAAGAACTGGCCCATGCGCAGGCTGAACTCAAGGAACTGAAGAAACTTGATCCCCAGCGCCTGAAACGCCAGGTCACCGACCTGAAAAAGAAATCCCAGGATCAGGCCAAGGACAACAAGAACCTGAATACGGCACTGGTTACCGAACGCAAGGAAGTTCGTGATCTGACCGCTGAGAAAGAGCGCCTGGAACAGGAACTGGAAGCAGCCAACAACCAGACCAATGCCTTCTGGCAGTCAGAGGATGGCAACTGGGCGCTGTTTGAAACCGGCCTGGTGCTGAAGTCCGAGTCCCGCACTGAAGAAACCCTCAACAGGATTGCCTGTCTGAACCTGGAAACCGGTGTCAGCGTCGTGAGCGCCTCCCTGGGTGATGATGACAAGGCGATTTGGGTCAGCGAAGCCGACATTCCGGATGACGTTGCCATCGAAGCCGGCAAGCGCCTGAAAAAAATCGCCGCCGAAGCTGAAGACGACGAATAAGCCGGCTTTCTTCACGTCCTGCCAAACATGATTGACTGAAACATCCTTGTTTATCCGGGGCTGCATCTTCGGCAGCTTGCGCGTAAACTTGGACTGAACACTCCACCAGGTACATCCCGGTGAATCCCTCATTTTCCAGAACCGCCAGTCACGTTTGCCTGGCTGCCATGCTGCAGTTTTCCTCTGCTGGCGCATCAGCCGCTGACACCCAGTCACCAGCTATTGTCATCCTTGGCCCTGAAACAAACGACGCCGAAGACATCTACAGGGAACTGGACATGCTTCCCATAGACAGTCTCCATATGCTTACTACCCTGAGGGAAACCGACACCAGTGAACCGCTGTACACCTTTTCCGTTTCTGATGCCTTGCTTGCTGATGTGCTCAAGGCTTTGGCCGCCACCCTGGAACAACGCATCAGCCTCCCCAATTCCCCGGAACAGCCACAATCCGGAACCACAAGACTCATGGATTATCTGGCCAACGACATCAGGGTGTCTGCCATGATCAACATGGCTGACATCCTTGCTGTCCTTGATCAGCTGGCCATAGCCAGCCGCTGCAATATCTATCTCGACAACCTGACCATCATCGTTGATCGCTGTAATTAAGATCCAATGCCAGCTGTCGTCACGTATGGGTTATCATGCCCCCACATTCAAACAACTGATATCTCCACATGAAAATTGAAATGATCTGTACAGGCGAAGAAGTCCTGTCCGGCCAAATCATCGACACCAATGCTGCCTGGTTCGCCAACACCCTGATGGACAGCGGCCTTGAACTGCAGCGCAAGACCACTGTCGGTGATCGCATGGAAGATCTGATCGGAGCATTCCAGGATAGAAGCCGGTATGCCGATGTCATTCTGGTCAACGGGGGGCTGGGGCCGACCAGCGATGACCTCTCTGCTGAAGCCGCCGCCATGGCCCAGGGCGTTGGCCTGGTGGAAGACCTGGGCTGGCGCGAGCATCTGGAAAACTGGTTCACCAAACGTGGCCGCAGCATGCCGGCCAGCAACTACAAACAGTGTCTGCTCCCTGAAGGCGCTGTCCTGGTCGACAACCCGGTGGGCTCGGCTCCGGGGTTTCGCATTCATCTGAATGACTGCTGGCTGTTTTTCACGCCCGGCGTGCCTGTGGAATTCAAAAAAATGGTGGAAGAGCAGTTCCTGCCTTTCATTACACAGGAGTTCGGCATTCTGGATCCGACCCGTCTTCATAAACTGGTTACACTGGGCTACGGGGAATCCACCCTGGCCGATCAACTCAGCGCCCTGACCATCCCGGAAGGTATTACCCTGGGTTATCGTCCCTCCCCACCCCATGTGGAAATCAAGGTATTCGGCCGCGGCAAAAATGCCCTGGATGCCCTGCCCGGTTATGTCGATGCTGTAAAGAACATCCTGGGACCAGCCCTGGTCACGGACAGATTCCCGGTCATTGCCGAAGAAGTTCATCACCTGATGATGGACTCCGGCAAGACACTGTCCATTGCGGAATCCTGTACCGGCGGTTTGCTGAGCAGTCAGCTGGTGGAATATCCGGGCTCATCCAACTATCTGCTGGGCAGCCTGGTGACATACGCCAACAGCGCCAAGGAAAGCATACTGGATGTCAAAGCTGACACCCTTGCCAGGCATGGTGCAGTTTCCATGGAGACAGCAGCAGAAATGGCCCGTGGCGCACAGTCCAGGCTGAACAGTGATTTTTCCCTCGCCACTACTGGCATTGCCGGCCCTGACGGCGGCACGGAAGACAAACCGGTGGGACTCGTGGTAATTGCCTTGTGTGACCGTGACTCCTGCTGGATTCAGGCCGTGGAGCTGATGTTCCGCTCCCGCAATCTGGTGCGTGTCATGAGCTGTGCGATTGCCCAGGACATGCTCCGTCGACGCCTGCTGGGTGAAAACCCCATTGTTGATTACCCGTTCATTACCCGGCGTGACAGCCGGATTTTGCAGCCGGATTAGTCAGCACACCCCGGTAATAGTAAAATAGCGCGCTCGAATACCACCGCCTTCGACCGTGCCGGAGTCAGTCATCAAACTGCAATTTTCCATACGCTGGAAGCTCATTCTCTCCATCGTCCTGCCGCTGATCATGATCACGATGGTGGTGATGGGCTTCACGCTGTCCCGAATTTTCGAGTACGCCAGCATTAATATCAGGCGCCAGCATGAGACAGAACTGGCCCTGTATGCCGACGTCATCAGCGCCCGTTTTGA
>CAZBBS010000026.1:0-23075 GCA_964490145.1 uncultured Enterobacteriaceae bacterium | reverse complement strand
CAGAGACCCTCTACGCCAGGCTCAACTCCCTGGTGGCTGACAACCCCCTGGTCTATGGCGCTGCCATTGCCTTTGAGCCCTTTGCCTACCAGGAGGACACCCGGTTGTTTTAGCCATATGTCTATCGCGATGGCAGACTGCTGCAGGCCCTGGACATCGGGACTGACAGCTACGATTACAGTGACGGTTCCTGGGACTGGTTTTCCGGGCCTCGGAACAGCGGCCGGCCGTTGTGGACTGAACCCTATTTTGACGAAGGTGCGGGTGACACCCTGATGACCACCTACGCCGCTCCGTTTTTCAGGAATGGCGCCTTTCAGGGGGTGGCTACAGTGGATATCCAGCTGGACGCCCTGAATGATGATGCCATCGAACAGTTCGGTGACAGGCACTTCATGCTTCTGGGTGAATCGGGTCGCATAATTGGACACAGCAATCCAGACCTGCCAGGCAATGCCAATATTCGTGAGCAGGCCGCCATGCAGAATAATCCCGCATATTCGGCCGCCATCGACAGCCTGCTCAGCGGCCGCAGCAACTTCAGTGCAGTGGACAACCTTTTCCTGAATGGCACGCTGATTGACGGGGAATCCTGGATTTTCTCGACATCCATTCCGGCCACCGGCTGGCAACTGGTATCCATCATTCCCCAGTCAGAGGCGGTCAGTGAATTGCGCTCCCTGATGACTATCGGCGTCTACGGCCTGGCCCTGCTGATTGCCCTGGCCATTGCCCTGACCCTGTTTGTCAGCTCCCGCCTGGCCCGGCCAATCAAGGCGCTGTCCAATGCTGTCTCGGAAGTGGCCCGCGGCAAACTGGACACCACCATCGAGCGCATCAATACCACGGATGAACTGGGCCGTCTGTCCATCGGCTTCAACCGCATGCTCCAGAACCTCAAAAAACAGCTGGATATCCAGAGCCGCCAGACCGCTGCCCGCCAGCTGGTGGAAAAAGAGTTGCAGGTGGCTCGCGAAACCCAGCAGGCGCTGCTCCCGAACACTTTCCCGGCCTTCCCTGAGCGCAAGGAGTTTGAACTGCATGCCGTTAGCAAGGCCGCCCGGCATGTGGCCGGTGACTACTTTGATTTCTTTCTGGTGAACCCCAAGACCCTGGCTTTCGTGATTGCCGATGTCAGCGGCAAGGGTATGGCCGCTGCCCTGGTAATGGCCGTGACCCGCACCATCATCCGCAATCTCGCCAACAGCGGCAAAACCCCGGCAGCCATCCTCGCAGAGACCAATGAACTGCTGCGGGAAAGCCACGGCGGCAGTGCCTTTTTGACCATCTTCCTGGGCTTTTACAACACGGCCAACGGGCGAATCATCTATGCCAACGGCGGCCATTCCCCACCCCTGTGCATCGGCAAAAACGGCAGCATCAGCCAGGTGGGCGCCGCCACCGGCACCATCGTCGGCATGCTGGAAAAACAGGAATACGCCAATGCCGAACTGCGCCTCCAGCCTGGCGAAACCCTGCTTTTTTATACGGATGGACTGACCGAGGCCCGATCTCCGGACGGTGAGTTTTACGGGGAGGGTCGCGTCCAGGCCTTCCTGGCCGAACATGCCGCAGAGTCACCCACAGCACTCTGCAATCATCTGGAACATGAAATCTGCCAGTTTCAGCAGATGAACCTGGCAGATGACCTGACCATCCTTGCCTTGAAACGTACTGGTACGCGCATGGGCCTTTTCTTCAACGATCTGATCAAAGGCAAGGTTAACTAGATCACCCCCAAACCCTTCAGTAGTTTCAGGGACAACCGGCCCGGGTGGGATTTTTTGGAGGTAGCCCGGGCCGGTCACCCTGAAATCTTGCATCCTTGCAAGAAATTGACTCCTGATCCCTGGAGCCCTGAAAAATCACTCCCAGGCATTTCCTGCACAGGTAATAATTTTTCAGGGAAGAGTCTCTTTGTTTGACGAATTCGCTGTCAACTACTATTTTCTTAATTATGGAACATTTATTTTGCAAAGTGCTTTTTCATATATAAGATAGGGTTTTTCATTTTTAAGAAATATTTTTGCTTTAAAAATCAGAAAGATAAGCAAAAGGCAAGAATAGTACTTACTGGCATCAGATTATGGACGAACTGAGAGTAGCTCAAGAATTCAACCAATTCCTGGCAATACCTTCACTGACTGTGATTTTTTGCATTCTGTTTTTATTGGCAATTCAAAGATGGCGATCACTTCTTTTTCAAAACTTGCTGATAGCAGCCTTTATAGTCACCTTGCTGTTTATGAATTTTCTGGAAGTTCTGACTTTCGGAAACTTGTATACAAATTATGACTTTTCAATTAGAGCCTATAATTGCACTGCTATTATTCTGGCATCACTTTTCCTGTGCCTGGGGGAAAATTTGAATGCCGATTCGGGTATTGATAAACGTTTTTTGTATTCCATTATCATCCTGACGTCATCTCTTCTCATCTGGGCCATACTTTTTACTGATATTGTAATTTCTGGATACTCCGTTAATGCCTTTTCCATTTTTCGCAATCCAGGTGATCTCTACTGGCTTTTTCAGATATTCGCTTTCTTGTACATAACCCTTGGTGTTTATTTTATTACCCGGGGTATATTTCTAGCCACCAACGATCTTGATCGCAAAAGGTATCGAGTTATTCTGATATCTTTCTTCCCCTTGGTTATCACATCATTTCTGGTACTGATTTTCATGCATTTTGGGGCAAACCTGAATCTTTCACTTTTTCTTCCAATCTGCACCCTCCTCTTTATCACCGTGTATCTTTTCACAGAATCCCGACACGACCTGTTTCGATTTCTGGTCAACGTGCCTTATTCACCTGAAAGGGCCGCCTACAAAGCGCTGAATAACCGGGTGATTGAATATATATCCAAAACCCAGACCAACGAGAAATTACCACTCAAGGAATTCATGCATGACATTGAAACCGCCATCATAGAAAACGTTCTGGAAATCAAGGACGGAAACCACAGCTTAACGGCAGAATTGCTTTCTGTTTCACTCAGTACGGTATACCGAAATAAAAAGAAAAAGGATGGTTAAAATACCTGCCTGACAAGCTGTCTGACTGATCGAATTGCCCAGACCACGCCATCAAGACTGATTTTGGCCATTCCCCAGAACCCCAACCTGACCCTGCCCCACCAATCCTGTGCCATAAACCCGTGGCACACGCGCAAGCATTGCCGGCAATAACGATTGCGTTCCAGGCAGAAGGCCAGGGCCGGGGAATGTCTGGAGGCCAGCATCGCGGCAATGAACAGGAACAGCAGGCCCGGCAGGATGGGCAGCAGCAGACCAAGCACGCCCAGGGCCACGAACAGCCCGATCAGGGCAAAGCTCACCATTTTATCCATGGACTGTTTTACCTTGTCGATCATCTTGCAGCTCCTCTTTTCCCCCTGTTCATTAATCGTAATAGTAGTAATAGCGGTCATCGCGCGGCTTGAGCGGGGCCAGGAAAAAATAGAACACCCAGGCAAACCAGCTCAGAAAGATGATGGCCAGAATCCAGGCCGCTTTTTCACCGCCGGTGGTCTTGTCAGAATCCGCAATGATCAGAATGGGCAGCAGCCAGACAAAAAAGACGCCCGCCATGACGGCCAACCCGATACCGAACGAGATGATCGGCACCAGGGCGCAACCGGCCATGACGAGCAAAGCGAGGATGAAAAGCGTACTGATGAATTTCATGGTGTTCTCCACGTGGTCCCCATGACCACTTAATACTGGTTTCCCGAATTATCTTGCGAGGAGCGTGCCAACTTTATATATCCATATATTTCAATAAGTTGCTGTTTTTTGGTTGAGCCAACACCTTGAATTCGCCAGAAAACCCCAAATATTGGGATTTCTGACCAGATATTTACCGGGAATGGAGGCGGAAACCACGATATTCCGCTGGATTCAGGCCTGGCATGGTTATCGCAGAGAGATACGGGCTGGTACTGAATTGACCCCTGGCTGACAACAGGGACAGGCAAACACAAAGGCTTGCTAGAATAGCCTCAACACATTTCCACGGGAGTCCGGATGAAAACCTGGCTGACAAGCAAACGGCAGTCCATTGTCGACAAATACCGCAGTGTAATCCGCGAGAAGGCCATTGCCGCCGCCAAGGTCGAAATTGCCCTGGCGGGCAAGGAGGTATCTGATTACACGGCTGATCAGCTGGAAATTATCGTGAAGGACCAGGAAGACAAGATTGTGACCAAATACCGCAACTCCACCCTGGTAGTGTTTCTGCTGGCGCTGGGGATCTACTGATGTACAACTGGCTGAAAATCGGCGCCCTGATTGCCACCGGCCGCTTTTTAAAACCCCGCTTCAAGGGACTCGTGCTGCTTATCGCCTTCTGGTTTCTTATGAGCTTCCTGCATGGGGAATACCGCGATTATGTCGAACTGTCCGGCGATACGGCCCACCTGATCAGCATGGCGCTGGGCAAGATCGCGTTTTATATCCTGGGTTTTCTGGTCTACGTCTTTACCGTGGAGAAGAAAATCCTCAACCGCACCCAGAAAGATATCGAACAAACCCTTGAAAAGAACAACCCCTCACACGGGGACGATGGTTTTGACTTCCTGCGACAGAAGAAAAAACTGCGCAGCCCGGCAGAACAGTTACTGAAAAAAGAATAAGGTTGGCAAGCTTAAGACCTGTCGGCACCCTGGGAATAAGATGAGTAATTCGGTGGCTCAGTACCAGAGTCTGAATCCGGCCACCATCGACAGATCACTGGTGCCCTGCCCCTGGCTACGCCGCAATTGCGCCGTATCACCATAGGCTTTTTCCCAGCTGATGCCGACATAGGGCGCCAGTTCCCGCCTGAATTCATAACGCAGGCGCAGACCCGCCTCCACCTTGCTGAAGCCGGAACCGCTACCTGCGGCAAGATCATCACTGAACGCATGGTTCAGGGCCACCCGAGGCTGCAGAATCAGACGCTGGGTGAAGCGCAAATCATATTCAGCTTCCAGCCTGGTACTCATATCACCCTTGTCGCTGACAAAAGCAGCGGCATCCACCTCGAACCAGTACGGCGCCAGCCCCATCAAACCCACCACCGCGTAATCGCGGGTGCCATCCCCGACCTCATGACGCCATCCTGCCTGGATATCCCAGAAAGGGGATACCGCATGGCTCCACAAGGCCTGCCATTCCAGATCATCCGTATCATGGGTATCCAGGTTGCGTTGGCCTTCGGTTTTAAGCCAGAGCTTGTTGATGTCATACCCGATCCAGCCCTGGGCTTCCCAGACCAGGTTGTCCTCGCCATCCTCGCGCCGGGTTTCCAGACGGTCTGCCATGATGAGGCTGTTCAGACTACCCCCATGCATATCCGCAACTTTGTCCCTGACCCGGGCAATGGCCGCCGGATCAAAATGGGGATCCTGCTCCTGGGCCCACAGCGGCATACTGCCTATCACCAGCAGGGAAAACAGCAGCCTCATGCCCGATCCTCCCGCACCGACACCACCTGCATCATGCCTGCTTTCATGTGATACAGCAGATGGCAGTGAAAGGCCCAGTTGCCAGGAGCATCGGCAGTGATATCCACAGACAGCTTTTCGCCCGGCTTGACCACAATGGTGTGCTTACGGGGTTTGTGATGCTGCTCACCGGTGACCACCTCGAAGAACATCCCATGCAGGTGGATGGGGTGGGGCATCATGGTGTCATTGACCAGGGTCAGGCGCAGGCGCTCATCCTGATGGAACACGACAGGTTTGGTCATTTCGGAAAAGGTCACCCCATCGAAGGACCACATATAGCGTTCCATGTTGCTGGTCAGGTGTAATTCGATTTCCCGTCCTGGCTGGCGTTGATCCGGATTTGGTTCGAGACTTTTCAGGTCGGTATAGACCATAACCCGGTGAGTCTCGTGCTCCAGCCCGAGGGGGCGCTCATGCAATCGGCTGACAGGATTCATGGCCACGTTCATCACACCAGGACCCCGGGGATGGTCATGGGCCTGCATATCTTCTGATGTCATGGCCATAGCCGACCCACCATGGGACATGACTCCCTTCATGTCACCTGCCATTTCGTGGTTCGTCGCGCTTTTCATGGAGCTTTTCATGGAGCCTTTCATGGCATGCTGCATTGATGACGCCATGGACGCGTCCTTTGCCGTTTCTTCAGCTGACATCTGTCCATGGTGCATCTCATCATGATTCAGGGTCCCATGATTCATCCGGGTATGATCCCCGGCCTGGCTTGCCATCGCCATGTGAGCATCGCCCTGCGTCATGGCAGTGTGATCCAAGTTCCCATGGGCCATGGCTTCTGGCACTGTTTGCGGACCGTTCATCTCCGTCATGCTGCCATCATCCATGGCCATTTCATCCATCTGCATACCGGACATTCCCATGTCTTTCATGGTGAGCAGCGGACGTTTCCGCAATGCCGGCACGGGCGCACGCAGACCATCGCGCACCGCCAGGGTAGCGGCAGCAAACCCGGATCGGTCATTGGTCTCGCACATGATGGTGTAGGCGTTTTCACCGCCCGGTTCAACGATGACATCAAGGGTCTCGGCCGTGCCAAGCTGAAACTCATCGGTTTCCACCGGCTGAACATTCTGCCCGTCTGCCTGCACCACGGTCATGGGCAGTCCCGGTATTCGGATATTGAAAATACTCATCGCCGAGGCATTGATAAAACGCAGCCGTACTTTTTCCCCCGGCCGGAACAGACCCGTCCAGTTTTCCGACGGGCTGTGGCCATTTACCAGGTAGGTATAGGTGGCTCCCGTCACATCGGACAGGTCGGTCGGGTTCATGCGCATGGCGCCCCACATCAGGCGATTGGCCGTAGCCGCATCCAGTCCCCGGGCCTGCACATCGCGGAAAAACTCACCCATGGTGCGCTGCTGGTAGTTGTAGGCACCACTCATTTTTTTCAGGCGGACAAAGACCCGGTGAGGATCCTCAAAGGTCCAGTCAGAAAGCAGAATCACGTGCTCACGATCACAGGCCGCAGGATCACCATCCACCGGATCAATAATGATAGGCCCGTAATGACCGAGCTGCTCCTGTAAACCGGAATGACTGTGATACCAGTAAGTGCCTGCCTGTTTCAGCGGAAAGCGATAAGTAAAGGTTTCACCGGGTGCAATGCCGGTAAAGGCCACTCCCGGCACACCATCCATGGGGGCGGGAAGGAGAAGGCCATGCCAGTGAATGGAGGTATCCTCCGGCAACCTGTTGACCACCTGAATGGCCATCTCTTCCCCTTCGCGCCAGCGCAGCAATGGTGCCGGGAACTGCCCGTTGACAGTGATGTGCGAAGCGCTCGATCCGGCAATCCGCCCCCTCGCGCTTTCTACCCTCAGGGTCGGGTGATTTCCCTCCAAAACACCAGACAATCCGCTTTCTCTGCGCGCAGACTGCGCCCACGCGGGCAACAGCGCCTGAAAGCCAAATCCGACCCCAAGAAAGCAGGTGTTTTTAATAAGATCCCGTCGTTTCATCGAGCAGTAAAAGCATGGATAATGATCAGGAATCCATCTTATCACATACCCCCAGGGGGTATACCGGCAGCGGACAGAAGTTATGCATTCAGACAAGGAAAACCTGATCAAACGCCTTAACCGTGTGGAAGGCCAGGTACGCGGTATCAGCAAGATGATCGAAGAAGATCGATACTGTATTGAAGTTTTACAGCAGATGCAGGCTATCAAGTCAGCCCTGTCAAAAGTGGAGGATGCCATCCTCAAAAGTCACAGTGCCACCTGTGTCGCCAGTGCCATCAAATCAGGCAACCAGAAGGAACAGCAGCAGAAGTTTGCCGAACTGGTAGACCTTATCGGTCGCTATAAACGCGGCTAACCTGCCCCACTCTCCCCTGACCATGATGTCCTGGCAATTCAATACGCAAACAGATAACTCAGACGCTGACGCTGTCTCCCTGGTGCTGACCCCAACGCCCAGGGACATCGGTGCCTTCGATGTTTTACGCGCACTACCCTCCCGGCAAAAGCGCATGATTGGCCCGTTCATATTCTTTGACCAGATGGGTCCCACCACGCTGCATGACGACAAGGCCATGGATGTGCGCCCCCATCCTCATATCGGCATTTCCACTATTACCTGGTTGTTCGAGGGCGAAATCCGTCATCAGGACAGCCTCGGTTATGACCTGATTATCCGGCCTGGTGAAGTGAACTGGATGACAGCGGGTTCGGGCATTGTGCATTCTGAACGCTCACCTCAGTCCCAGCGTGGCGTAAACGCCAGGATCGGCGGCATCCAGGCCTGGGTGGCCTTGCCGCAGGATCAGGAAGAATGTGATCCGGCTTTTTACCATTATACGGCCGACGCGATTCCTCAATATGCCAATGACGGCATTCGCATTTCCCTGATTGTGGGCAGCGCCTATGGTCAAACATCCCCGGTGCTCACCCAGTCACCTACCCTGTATGCGCAAATCAACATCGCTAAAGGCCGACAACTGCTCCTGCCACCTCTGGCCGAGGAACAGGGTGTCTATATTTATGCCGGAGACTTGCAGGTTGGAGAAACCGTTTACAAGGCTGGCTCATTGCTGGTTATGAAATCGGGCAGTGCTGCCATGCTCAAGGCAGCATCGGATTGCTGCCTGATGCTGCTGGGCGGTGCCGTACTGGAAAGTCCCAGACACATTGACTGGAATTTTGTTTCCAGTACCAAAGAAAGAATCCAGCAGGCCAAATCCGATTGGCGTGAAAGGCGTTTCCCCGGAGTTCCGGGAGACGATGAATTCATTCCCCTGCCGGAAGATGCCTGACGGGTCTATTTCTTCTTATTCTTTTTCTTTTTGTCCCTGCTTCCTGTTTCTGCTTCTGCCGGCAGCAGCTGGGCTTCGATTGCCTCACACAGCAATTTGACAATCTCGACCCGGGCCACTTTTTTATCGTTACCGGGAATCAGTGTCCAGGGAGCATATTCCGTACTGGTGTGGGCAACCATGTCATTCACCGCCGCCTTGTAGGCATCCCATCTTTCCCGATTGCGCCAGTCTTCATCGGTAATCTTGTGCGCCTTCCAGGGGGTTGTTTCGCGCTCCTTGAAACGGGCAAGCTGTTCTTCCTTGCTCAGGTGAATCCAGAACTTCAGCAGTACAATGCCACTTTCGCAGAGCTGCTCCTCAAAGTGATTTATCTCACTGTAGGCCCGCTTCCATTCGTGCTCCTTCGCAAAACCCTCAACACGCTCGACCAGCACCCGGCCATACCAGGAGCGATCATAGATGGAGGTATAGCCCGCCAGCGGAATGTGGCGCCAGAAACGCCACAGGTACTGATGGGCCTTTTCCTCATCCGTGGGCGCCGCCACAGAAATCACCTTGTACAGACGGGCATCAATGGCGCGGGTCACCCGGCGAATGGCACCACCCTTGCCAGAGGCATCCCAGCCTTCAAAGACCGCAACCACGGATTTTTTCTGATGATGCGCCTTCCAGGCCAGATCAAACAATTTGGCCTGGTAGTGTTTTAACGCCTTTTCATATTCTTTTGCCTTCAGGGTCCGATCCAGGTTCACGTGATCCAGGATAGTTACCTGATTAGCTGCCAGAGCATCGGTCAGATGAGTGACCGCCACATCGGATTCCGGATCGGGTTCCACGCCTTTACCTGCCAGTTTTGTTTCCATGGCATTGAGCAGAATCTGCCCAACAGTGATATCGCGGTAGTGCTTGTCAGTGGACTCAATCAGATGCCAGGGAGCCTGGCCTTTGTCGGTAATCCGGATGGCGCGTTCTGAAACTGACGCAAACTCATCGTATTGTTTGGAGAACTTCTGCAGGAGCGGTGACTTCTTGATCTTCATTTCCAGGATGTCCTGGTCTTTTTGCACCTGCTTTTCCACCATCTTTTTAGGCAGATGAAACCAGAACTTGATGATCAGGGCCTCGTCCTGGACCAGCATGCGCTCGAATTCCACGATGCGCCGCAGCTGCTGCTCGAACTCCCCTTCATCCAGACCATCGAACACCCTGTCGATGATGGGACGGGTATACCAGGAGCCAAACATGATGCCGATCGTGCCGCGGGGCGGGAGAGCTTTCCAGAATCGCCAGTAGTCGGGTCGCAGGCGCTGGTCGTCGGTTTCATCCCAGAAGGCATTGGTCTGAATGTCGCGGGTGTCGAGCCATTCACTCAGGCGGTTGACCACCTCGCCCTTGCCGGCCCCTTCCACCCCGGACACGATGACAATGACCGGCACCCTGGATTTTCGAAGCTGCTGCTGTACTTCCAGCAGGCGCGTATGCAACTGTGGTTCGAGTTCCTGAAACTCTTTCTTGGATATCTTTCTGCCCAGTTCGGCCGCTTCAAACATGCCCCTTACCCTCCTGACGGTCTTCTCAGACTACTGCGGCAGCCATACCGGGGGCTTGATTCGCGTCAAACACGCGGCCAGGAACCCGGAATCAATCCTTCTTCATGAAATGACTGAGGATGTCCACCGGCAGCGGAAAAACGATGGTGGATTTACCTTCACCGGAGATTTCCGTCAGCGTCTGCAGATAGCGCAGCTGCATGGCATGCGGGGCTTCCGACAGTTTATGGGCCGCCGCCACCAGCTGCTCAGAGGCTTCAAACTCACCACTGGCATGAATGACCTTGGCCCGGCGCTCACGTTCAGCCTCTGCCTGGCGAGCGATGGCGCGGATCATGCTTTCATCCAGATCCACATGCTTGATTTCCACGTTGGTAACCTTGATGCCCCAGCTGTCTGTTTGTTCATCAAGGATTTTCTGGATGCCGACATTAAGCTGCTCCCGGCTGGCCAGCATCTCATCGAGCTCATGCTGGCCAAGGATGGACCGCAGGGTGGTCTGGGCCAGCTGACTGGTGGCCTCGAAATAGTTTTCCACATTAATGATGGCCTTTTCCGGGTCCACAACACGGAAGTAAATGACCGCATTCACCTTGACGGAAACGTTGTCGCGGGAAATCACATCCTGCGTGGGCACATCAAACACCATGGTTCGCAGATCCACCTTCACCATCTGCTGGATCACTGGAATGATGATGATCAGACCGGGTCCCTTGATGGTCTGGTATTTCCCCAGAAAAAACACCACCGCCCGTTCGTATTCCCGCAGCACATTGATGGCCGCAAACAAAATGGCGAACGCAATAATCAGAATAAATAACAGAAACGGTGCCATGCTTTCCTCCTTTGGCCAGCTTTCGGCCCTGAATAATCAGATTTTGGTTACGACCAGTTCCAGGCCGTTCACCTCTTCAATCCTTACCTTGTCTCCCGATGCCAGCGGCGTATCTGACACAGCCTGCCACAGTTCGCCGTCCACCTTGATCATGCCGGTACGCTCAAAGCTGTCCACGCTTTCACCGGTATGCCCGACGATGGACTCCACACCGGACACTGCCGCCTGATGCCGGATGCGGTTAAAGATTCGAAGAGTCCAGACCAGGATGGCAGCCGCCGCTGTGACGACTGCAGCCAGCAATGGCCAGGATACCCGGAACATACTCACCTCGGTATCCACCAGAATAATGGCACCGATCACAAAGGAAATGATGCCGCCTATGCCCAGTATGCCGAAACTCGGCATAAAGGCTTCCGCCAGGATCAGGATCAGACCGAAAATAATCAGCCCCAGGCCGGCATAGTTGATTGGCAGCAGCTGCAAGCCATAGGCTGCCAGGAACAGGCAGATGGCACCCGTGATACCGGCAAACCCGAATCCCGGATTATAAAATTCGATAATCAGGCCATAGGCGCCCAGCATGCCCAGGATCAGGATGAGGTTGGGATTGGTGATGACTTTCAGAAACTCCGTGCGCCAGTCGGGCTCATCCATCACCAGCGTTTTGTCCTGTGTATGCAGGGTGACGATCTGTCCCTGCACCTGGACCTCACGCCCGTCCATTTGCACCAGAAGATCAGCCAGATCTTCAGCGTTGATATCAACCACATTCAGGGACAGGGCTTCCGACGCCTTCAAGGTCGCCGCATCAGTGACGGCGGATACCGCCCAGTCGATATTGCGGCCGCGCAGTTCTGCCAGGCCGCTGATGTAGGCGGTGGCATCATTGATGATCTTGCGTTCCATGGCAGTGGAAGCCGCAGGCTCGGCCTCATCGCCGGACTCGCCCGTTGGTACCGAAGGCAGGCCGATCTGGACCGGGGTAGCGGCCCCCAGATTGGTAGCTGGTGCCATGGCGGCGATATGACTGGCATATAGGATATAGGTGCCGGCACTGGCTGCGCGGGAACCCTGGGGATAGACAAAGGTGGCAACGGGAATATCGGCGTCGAGAATGGCCTGGATGATGTCACGCATGGACAGATCAAGCCCGCCGGGGGTGTCCATGGTAATGACGGCCATGTAAACATCATCCGCAGCGGCCTCTTCCAGACCACGCACCAGATAGTCGCTGGTGGCAGGGCCAATGGCACCGTCTATGCTGAAGACACGGATTACATCCTGACCGCCAATTCCCTGGGACACAGCCGTCTCCGGCTGTATGGCCAGCACCGCCAGCAGCAGAGACAACATCCCTTTCAGCAACCTTTCCATGCAGACCTCCTCCCTTTAAGGGAATGGACTGTTCGTCAGGATAACCTGGCAGCCTTCTGTTATTTATCTAAAGCTGCAGAATCATGTTACCAGTTATGGCTGGGGGGTCGACAGCTTAATTTGCTGACAGGCCTTGTGCCCGCTGTCGCTGCAGCCAGAGAATCGCCACAATAATGATTCCCAGGAAAGGAATAACGCCCTGGTTAACCGCCTGCCAGCCATAGGCATTCTGCAGGGCTCCGGAAGACAGTGAACCAATGGAGACCGTGGAAAAGATCACAAAGTCGTTCACCGCCTGAGCCTTGTTACGCTCTTCACTGCGATAGGTTTCAGTCAGCAGTGTCGTTGCACCAACGAACAGAAAATTCCAGCTCAACCCCAGGAATATCAACGCTGCAAGAAAATGGATGAAAGCAGTGCCCAGCAAATTAATTGAAACACAGGCCACGCCAAACAGTGCGCCGCAAAACATGATGCGCAACACACCGAAACGCAGGATCAGGCTGCCCGTAAAAAAAGACGGCGCAAACATCGCCATGACATGCCACTGGATGACGACCGAGGTATCTTCAAACTGGTAGGCCAACTGGTTCATGGCCAGCGGTGTTGCCGTCATCACAAATGACATGATGGCATACCCCAGCATGCCGCAGATCAGGGCCACAACATAATCCGGCTGCGTGACGATGGCCTTGAGCGGACGTCCGGTACTGACATGCTTTTCCTTCGAGTCATGCCTGTCGGCAATCTTCAGGAAACTGAGCACACAGAAATTGGCTAGATAAAGCGCAATCACCCCCATGTAACTGCCAGCGAATTCGGCGCCATCGATCCACTCTCGCGAATATTTCGCCAGGGTTGGTCCTGCAATGGCTGCCACCACGCCGCCAAGCATGGTGTAGGACACCGCCTTGCTCTTGTAGGCCAGCTCAACACTGTCTGCCGCTGTAAAACGGAAGTAGTTACCGAAACCGTTGAAGACGCCCACCAGGAAGGTACCGGACACAAACTGCCAGAAGTTGTGATGCAGGATTGCCGTACTGGCTAGCACCCCGCCACCGACACCAAACCCGCAGGCCAGCAAAAAAGCTGCCTTGCGGCCAATCCTCTGCATCAGCATGGCCGCCGGAATGCTGGTCACCATCACCGCAATGAACTGCATTGCCAGCGGCAGGGTGGCCAGCGCCTTGTCTGTCGCCAGATTGTTTCCCACCAGGGCAGCGGTGGCCACCATCAGCGAGTTGCAGCTCATCATCAGGGCCTGGGCCACTGACAACAATGGGACATTGGGATGCAGCCACTTCACAACGGGCGTCCTGTAGAAAAAAACAAGGCGGGAATTATGCCACGGTTATGATAGCAGCACCGGTAAATTTGCCGGTCTGATTATCAACATTCCCCTCATTGGCTGCTGATCACAGACAGAAATCCACCGCTAAGTGGACGACGTGCCGGGCACTTTCCGGCGACTAGATCAGAAACTGTGCCGGGTCGGCGTACTGCAGACCATGCGCCCTGGCTACTGCCTCACAGCACAGGTGGCCGGCATGGACATTCAATCCCGCCATGAATCCCTCATCAACGGCAAGCGCCTGTTTCCAGCCTTCGTTTGCCAGACGCAGGATGTAGGGCAAGGTGGCATTGTTCAGTCCAAACGACGAGGTGCGTGGTACCACACCCGGCATATTTGCTACGCAGTAATGCACCACGCCATCGACCACGAAGGTTGGATCTGAATGCGTTGTCGGTCTGGAGGTTTCAAAACAGCCACCCTGATCAATGGCCACATCCACCACCACCGATCCGGGTTTCATGCGAGAAATAATGTCACGGGTAAGCAGTTTCGGTGCGGCAGCACCTGCCACCAGTACAGCGCCTATCACCAGATCGGCTTCCAGGGCATATTTTTCGATACTGGCCTTGTTGGAAAAGACACAATGCACTCGACCGGCAAAATTGTTATCCAGGGCCCGCAGACGCGGCACACTGTTGTCGAGAATGGTGACTTCCGCCCCCATACCCTTGGCAATATACGCTGCATTTTCACCCACTATGCCGCCACCGATAATGAGCACATCCGCCGAGTCCACACCGGGGACGCCACCCAGCAGAATACCCGCACCGCCATGTTCCTTTTCAAGGCAATTGGCACCAGCCTGAACCGCCAGACGGCCGGCCACCTCACTCATGGGAGCCAGCAAGGGCAGCAGCCCATCACGGGCATAGACGGTCTCATAGGCAATGGCGGTGACACCGGATTCCATTAACCCTTCGGTCTGGGCCCGATCAGGCGCCAGGTGCAGATAGGTAAAAAGCACCTGATCCTTGTGCAGCTGTTCGATCTCCCGGAGCTGGGGCTCCTTGACCTTGACGATCAGCTCGGCTTTTTCAAAGATCTCTCCGGCACTCTGGACGATATGGGCACCGGCTGCGCGGTAATCATCATCAGTGACACCGATGCCCAAACCAAGACCGGACTCCACCATCACCTGATGCCCATGATGCACCACCTCAACCACGCTGGTGGGCACCATTCCGGCCCTGAATTCATTGTCTTTGATTTCTCTGGGGACGCCGACGAGCATGTCATTCTCCTGAAAAAATGAGGATTACCTGTCCAAACCTAACACGAAAGGAGAGTGCGGAGAATAATCTGGATTAAGTCAGTCTTTATGATGGGACCTGTTCATCTGGTCTATCCAGTCCACGGCATCGCCCAGAGCTCTGAAACATTTATACCGAACTGACAGCCCCTTGATACTGGCATAGGTGGCAAACATTCTCGCCATACCGTAATCCAGGGCTGTACCTGCCACCAACCCTGTTCTGCCGTCTGCCCGGGAACCATGGCCGCCCCGAATTTTTTCCGCGATGTATTTGATATCCCTGTAGTGCATGCCACCGACCGTTCCATCTGTGGCATCCCAGATAATATTCGGCGTTCTTTCCTCGTCCGTGAGATTGTCGACGACTTGCAGCATTTCCTCACGACCGGCACTGCCGACTATCGTAAAAATAGTCAGCGCCTTTTCGGGATAATGCTCTTTTGAAATCGTCGCCATATGCTTTCTGAGCATCAGCGCAGTCAGGCTGATGTCATCTGATGCTTTTTATGTGTATACCGGCGCAAAATCCCGGCTTTTCACCAAAACCCGGTATCAACGGGGCTTATTGCATTCTATGCCTATCATTTTTATACCCGCAATCTATTTCTCGAATCCACAACATAACGCTTAATTCAGAATTAATGAGGGGGCCATTCATGAACTGAAAAACTTGCAGTCAAATATCTGACAAGGCATTCTTGCACAGCTGGCGTGGGAGCCAACGACTACGGAACATGACATGAACCTGACAGTACGACTTTCCACACTGGTATTTTCGATTTCCCTCTTTTTCATTACCCCTGATGCCTTTTCCCAGGACACCGGCGCCGGGGACACACCTGTGGAAATCGTCGTGGAAGGCAAGCAGCCCGGCCCACCGCTTTGGCAGGTCAGGCACGGCGACAACACCTTGTGGATTTTTGCCTGGCTCTCTCCCATTCCCAAGAATATTGAATGGGATTCGGCACGCGTTGCCAGGGTGATTGATGACTCCACACAATACATCATGAAACCGGAAGCTGATGTTTCCGTTTCACCCCTGGTCATGTTCAACCCCCTGAATATTTTCCGCGGCATCCGGTTGGGCAAACGCCTGACCCGGAATGAAAACGATGCCTCGCTGCAGGAGGTACTGCCTCCTCAACTTTATGGCCGATTTTCAGCCCTGAAGTCCCGCTATTTCCCAAAGAACAAGAAAATTGAAAAGGTTCGTCCCCTGGTTGCCGGCGGACAAATGACGAACCTGATTCAGGATGAAGCCGGCCTGGTACCTGCCGATGATATTGGCAAAAAAATCAAGCGCCTGACCCGGCGCAACAAGAACCTGGACATCATTGAAATCAAATATGAGCTTCAGCTGGAAGGCGGTTTCAAGGACATCGCCAGCCGGATGGAAACCCTGATGGCCAACCTGTCACCTGAACTGGAACTGTCCTGTTTTGAGCGCCAGCTTTCCCGGATGGAGGAGGATCTGGATGAAATCCGTTACCGGGCGGCGGCCTGGGCCCAGGGTTACATCAATGAATTCCGTTATATACCCCTGCAGGGAGATGCCGACGATGACTGTACTCGCCTGATTGCCACCAGCTCGGAACAGGCCACGTATGAGGAGATATCCGGGACCTTGAACAACCAGTGGCTGGATGCCGCAGAAAGCGCCCTGATAAACCATCAATCGGCGTTTGCAGTACTCGATATCGCTGAACTGCTCAATGAGGACGGACTTTTGGCCAAACTTCAGGCCAGGGGTTACGAGGTGATTGTTCCCTGAACGGGAAAACATCCTGACACCTGCCATTGCTTGCCTTTCCCCCGCCATGGCCTATCATGGCTGCTCAACTGCGGGGATATAACAATGACAACACCCACAAAAATCCTGTCCTTTCTCCTGATCATTTGCACGCTTGCAGGTTATGCCGCTTTCTCGCCTGACGGCATCCCTGCCCTCAAAAGCCAGGAACCAGCGCAGACAGACAAACCCATGAATGTCATTTTCATTCTCAGTGATGATCATCGCTATGATTTCATGGGCTTCATGGATACACCGGCCTTTCTGGAAACACCCAACCTGGATCGCATTCGGGCCAAGGGCATGCATATCAAAAATGCCTTCGTGAGCACGGCTCTGTGCTCGCCAAGTCGCGCCTCCATTCTGACCGGGCAGTACGCCCACAAACACGGTGTCATCGACAACCAGCGCCTGGTCCCGGAAGGCACCATCTTTTTCCCGCAACTGCTGCAGGATGTGGGATACCAGACAGCGTTTTACGGCAAGTGGCACATGGGTGATGCCAATGATGATCCGCGTCTAGGCTTTGATGAGTGGGTGAGCTTTCGTGGCCAGGGCGATTACTACAATCCGACCCTGAACGTAAACGGTAATCGCTCCCAGCATCAAGGTTATACGGCTGACATACTCACCGATTATTCCCTGGACTGGCTTCAGAATGACCGGGATCCGAATAAACCCTTTTTCCTGTATCTGTCCCACAAATCCGTGCACGCCATGTTCGAGCCCAGTGAAACCGACCTCGGGCGTTATGATGATGAGGCCCTGACTTATCCGTCCACCATGGCCAACACCGAGGAAAACTATGCCGGCCATCCGCCCTGGGTACGTGAGCAGCGCTATTCCTGGCACGGTGTGGATTACATGTATCACGGTGATATGGATTTTGACATCTTCTACCGCCGCTACACCGAAACCCTGACCAGCATGGACCGCAGCATCGGCCGCGTACTGGACTACCTGGAGGAAAGCGGCCTGGAGGAAAACACCCTGGTCATCTACATGAGTGACAACGGCTTTTCCTTCGGAGAACACGGCCTGATCGACAAGCGCCACATGTATGAAGAGAGCATGCGCGTTCCCATGCTCGCCTATGCCCCCGGCCTGATTGAGCCCGGCTCCAGCATGGATGAGATGATCCAGAATATTGATATTGCCCCGACAGTCCTGTCACTGGCTGGCGCCTTGGTACCGAAAAACATGGACGGACAGTCCTTCCTGCCTCTCTTGGGTGGGCAGCACATCCCCTGGCGTGACTCCGTCATTTATGAATATTACTGGGAATGGAATTTCCCGCAGACTCCAACCACTCTGGGCCTGCGTTCCGATAAATACAAATACATCTTCTATCACGGCACCTGGGGCGACGACGAACTGTTCGACCTGCAGGCCGACCCCGCCGAGGCCCGTAACCTGTTCAGGGACGAAAATTATCAGGGCGTGGTAGGTGACATGCGTGGCCAGCTATTCAATATCCTAGAAGACACCGGCGGCATGAACATCCCGTTGCGAATACCACAGGGTTTCCGGGCTGCCGAGCGCGGCTCCACCCAGCGTCAGATCCAGTAAGAGAAGGTCATGCCATGAAGCGGGCTTCACCTTCACCGGAAATAACATGCGCATGACCAATGACGGTATCATTCGACCGTCTGAACAACCCCTTTAGAGGAAGACTTTCATGTCAAAATTCATCCTGGGCCTTGTTATCGCCGTTTTACTTGGTGTTACCGGAACCGTTTTCGCTCAGGGAGCTGACAAGCCCAACATTGTCCTCTTTTTTGTCGACGACCTGGGGTATGCGGATCTCGGCAGTTTTGGTAATCCCTATATTCGCACGCCGAATCTTGATCGCATGGCGCTGGAAGGCCAGCGCTGGACCGACTTTTATGTGGCCGCTCCTGTCTGCTCGCCAAGCCGCGGTGCTCTCATGACCGGGCAGGTACCGGTGCGCAGCGGTCTTTATGGTGAACGCATCCATGTACTGTTTCCCAATGATATCTACGGCATGCCCCAGTCTGCCTACACGATGGCCGAAGGGCTGAAAGAAGCCGGCTACAGCACCGGCATTTTCGGCAAGTGGCACCTGGGCGATGCCCCGGACACTTTCCCCACGCGGCACGGCTTTGATTACTGGTTTGGTGTTCCCTATTCCAATGACATGAATTCACTGGGCTCATTGGACATGACAGAAGTCTATCGCCTTCGCGCCGAAGGCCGAGGTGCGGAAGTGGCCGCCAGCTTCAGCAACCTGTACGACTACTTCAAGGACCCGAAGGTGGAATACTGGAACAGCCCGCTTTACCGCAGTCAGAGAAACTCCAACGGTTATGAAGATGCTGTTATCGAAAAACCCATCGACCAGACCACGCTGACCAAACGCATCACCGAGGAAGCGGTGCGCTTTATTGAAAACCACAGCAACGAACCCTTTTTGGTCTATATTCCTCACTCCATGCCGCACATGCCGCTGTTTGCCAATGAGGATTTCCAGGACTCAAGCCTGGGTGGCCCCTACGGTGATGTGGTTCAGGAACTGGACTGGAGTGTCGGCCAGGTGCGCGATACGCTGGAGCGTCTGGGCATAGCCGATAACACGCTGGTGATCTTCACCAGCGATAACGGACCCTGGCAGGAAGCCGGCATTCGTATGGCTGGCAGCGCCGGCATGCTTCATGGCAGCAAGGGCAGCACCTGGGAAGGCGGTGTGCGTGAACCCACCATCTTCTGGTGGCCCGGTAAAATCCAGCCTGCCGTAATCAGTGACATTGGCAGCACCATGGACATTTACGCCACTGTGCTGGCTCTTGCCAACATCACCTCTCCCAATGCCGTGGATGGTATTGACCTGTCGCCAACCCTGTTTGAAGGACGTCCCGCTGGCAGGGACGAAATGCCTTACTACCAGCGCGGCTACCTCAAGGCCTACCGCAAAGGGAAATACAAGATTCACTTCTATGAAGCCAGAGCGGATGTACGGCTGGATAAACCCACGCTATACGACCTGTCGACCGACCTGGGTGAAGATGAGGATATCGCTGATGCCAACCCCCGGCTGGTACGGGAGCTGACTGCGGCGGCCGAGGCGTTCCAGAACACTTTCACCCGGGCCGAACCGATCTTCGACATGCGCTTGCGGGATGCCGGGCTATAGGGACTATTGGCAGGCCCTAGTAACGGAAGGTGTAACTCAACTTGGCGGTGACCGATAACGCCGCTGTGTGGAAGCGGTTGTTGCGATCGTAATCCTGCAGGTTCTGGTTGATCACAAAGAAGAATTCCTGACCAGCCACCGGGATGTAATTCAGACGCATGTTAATACCAAGTGTTTCGCTGACATTGTCATACTGCACCAGATTCACCCAGGACAGCTTGTTGGAAAAAATATAGTCGAAACCCGCGGTCAGCAGGCGCGTGGTGAAATTGCCTTCCGGCAGTTTGTTGTCAGCTATATTGAATCCCACATTGGCCTTGATCTTTGGCGAAGGCTGCCAGGTCACACCTCCAAACACTCTTGTCTGGTTACCGCCGTAAAAGGTGCCATCAATAAAGGTGATGCGTCCTGATACCTTCCTCCACGATGCCGACCTGAACTCAATGCCATGATTCTCGAAATCATATTCACCTGGTGGAATAACCACACCGGGAAAAATCTCGAAAGGAGCCACCAATACTTCTTTCAGGAAGTTGGAACGAAGCCAGATGACATCGCCGGGAACAGTGGTGAGCTGTAACGGGGTGATGCCCAGTGACTCGGATTGCAGACCATCACCGATATCATTGAATCTTTCGAAGTCGGCACCAAACACCAGGTTCTGCCAGCGCCGACTATTTGGCCGCCAGGTGTAATTGAGCGAACCACTGTACTGATCCACCCCTACCCGATTGGCAAAACCAAGCGCAGGACGAAAATTATCCTCGAAACGGTTGTATGCAAACTCCCCGACCAGCCCTTCCTGGCTGGGGGTAGCCACCGAGATCCCCATGGCCTGGTCATCACCGTTGACGCCTTCAGTATCGGTTTGCTGCAGCCAGCTGGACACCTCAAAAATGCGTCCGCCAGGCAACTTGCTGTTGCGATACAGAAAGTCCACACCAGCCAGCTGACTGTCGAGATTGGACGTGGGGTTGCCATCCGTGAAAATCGCACCGATGGTCGATTCCGAAAACAGTCCTTTCTTCACGCGAATCACCGACAGGGTGTCAGCATCCACCGTGCCTGCGCCTTCCTGACGAATGGACAGGGCGCCCAATTCCCAATCGCCGATGCGGCCACTGATCTTGCCGCCCAGCTCAAGATCGATGGCATTCCCACTGCGCCCCAGACCGATACGCCGGGAGAAAAACGGCCGCCCGTTCTGGTTGAGCCGACCAAATTCAAAGATATCCGCCTCGCGCAGAAAGAAGTCACGTTTCTCCGGAAAAAACAGGCTGAAACGGGTCAGGTTGACCTGTCTGTCATCCACTTCCGTGGCGGAAAAATCCGTATTGGCGGTGAAAGAAGCATTGAGTCCGGAATTGATTTTGTAAAACACATCGATCGAAGGGTCCAGCCGGGTATCCGCCGTCCCTGACACCAGATTGCGGTCACGCCCGGCGCTGAACGAAGGCACGATATCCAGGCCTAACCCCTGTTTCATCCCGGTCATACCCGTGGCCAGGCCGGCACTGGAAGGATCGTAGCGGCGATCATTGCTCACCCATACCACCTGTTCATTCTTGAACTGGATGCGGCGGGAAAAATTTAGGCCCCAGGTGTCAGTGTTAGGATCAAAGGAAATGGATTTGAAGGGAATTTCGAACTCGGCAATCCAGCCATCTTCAACAATACTGGTCTCCACGTAATAAATGGAATCCCAGTCCACATAGAATTGCGACACGTTCCTGTACAGACCATCAGAACGCACACCATTGGGATTGACGCCGAAAAAGTAACCACCGCGTTTGGTGTTGAAGGAATCAAAGGATACCGAGATGAAATCATCACTGCCAAAAATGGTGGTGTTCTGCTTGAGGATATTGGCGGTGATGTTTTCCGGGTCGATGAAGAGTTTGGCACCGACATACAGGGCATCATCATCGTACAGCATATAAATTTCTGTACGTTCCGTCGGCTCGCCATACTCCACGGGAATTATCTGGTGGAAGTCATCAATGAATGTTGCCTTCTCCCAGATGGCCTCATCCAGCTTGCCGTCAATCACTGGCGGCGTATCGGTTCTCACCATCCGGACTGATTTCTGATCGCGTCCCTGCCCTACCTGTACAGACTGCGCTGATGCCAGCAGCGGAGCCAGACACAACAGGGCAACAAGAAAACTCGGAAATCGCATACTGGCTAGCCTTCTGATTTTTATGAAATTATCTTGCCTATGCCCGGTCATGGGAATAGTGCCAATGTGAAGAAAATAAGGAGAAAAGTCCTGCAGTTTGTTGATAACTCCAGGCAGACTCCTTAAGCTAACCCATGAATGACTGCCCAGGGAGAATAAAATGCGCTCACATTTTAAAAAGGGATCAAGTAATACCTGTTTCAACTTTGCAAATGCCTGTGCCCGATTGCTGCTGCTCTTATCAGCATCTCTAACATTGAGCATCTTCTCAACGGCTTGGGCAGCAGAAACCCTGCCTGAGGAAATTTCCGTCAACGCACCTGTTCGCATGACCACCCTGAAAGCTGAAGTCAATGCTGCAGAAGATGCCATGTACGACCTGTTCAACACGCTGAATGACGATGACCGTTTTGATATTTACTGCATGTATGCCCCGATGAAAGGCTCAAGAATGCAGCAGCGTGTCTGTGCACCGAATTACATCCGGACCGCCCAGGAAGAAGAAGCTCAATTTGCCTTGGCCTTTTGGGGCTTTGCAGGTGCCGAGCGCGGCTACGCCGGCACCAACGCCGTGGAGCACTACAACAATCTGCTGAAAGAAAAAATGATCGAGATTTATAAAAACAATCCCGAGCTGCAGCAGGCCATGAATGAAGTGAATACGCTGAAGGCGAATTATGAGTCTGTGCGGAAAGACAGGGCTGGGATTGAGTGATCTTTATATTGCTTATCCAATAAAAAACCCACCGTCTGGTGGGTTTTTTATGTGGCGCGCCCGAGAGGATTCGAACCTCTGACCTCTGCCTCCGGAGGGCAGCGCT
>CAZBBS010000025.1:13249-36162 GCA_964490145.1 uncultured Enterobacteriaceae bacterium | reverse complement strand
GCGGCATCGGCATCAGGTAGAAGATTAATGGCAATGGTGTCGCCGGGTTCCCAGTAGCTGGAAATCTGCAGGATGGCAGGCCCACTGATACCCCGATGGGTGAACAGCATACTTTCCCTGAAGTGCCTGTTGTTGCAGCTCACTTCAATATCCACAGACACGCCTGACAGGCGTTCACACACCGCCTTGAAATCATCAGTAAACATGAAGGGCACCAGGCCGGCACGGCGCTGGGTAAGTTCCAGGCCAAACTGCCTGGCAATGTCGTAACCCATGCCGCTGCCACCAAGTGTTGGCACCGAAAGAGCGCCTGTAGCCACCACCAGGGACTGGCAGGTGATTTTTCGTGGCGAGCCATTAATGCTGTAGGCCAGGGTGTATCTGCATTCATCACTGTCCACCGGCGTTATGGATTTAAGTTCACAGTGTGTTGAGATTTTTACGCCAGCCAGGTCACACTCTTCCTGCAGCATGGCGACAATCTGTTTCGCTGAATCCACACAGAAGAGCTGTTGATGCTTGCGCTCTTCAAACGCGATGCCATGCTGCTGCACCAGCTTGATGAAATCCCATTGGGTGTATTGCGACAGGGCGGACTTGCAGAAATGCGGGTTGGCTGACAGGTAATTGTCCGCATCCACCAGGTAGTTGGTGAAGTTGCAGCGCCCGCCGCCGGACATCAGTATCTTCTTGCCGATTTTGTTGGCCTTTTCCAGCACAAGTACCGTCCGGCCACGACCGGCCGCCGTTATGGCACACATCAGTCCGGCCGCCCCTGCGCCGAGAACGATGACATCGAAAGAAGCGTGTGCAGATGAAGATGTGGTCAAGTGATGCCGGCTTATTGGTGGATGACAAGGTGGGTTACAGAGGAAGTGTAATAAAGCCGGGCCCAAATAAAAACGGGAAGCTTGCGGCTTCCCGTTTTCAGGTCAGAAACACGCTTACTCGTAATCTTTCATGTCATAGGTATGCCAGTTGTCGTAATCCGGCAGCACAATACGGTTTTCCCAGAAACCCTTGTTGTTTTCGTTGCAGGAATACTCCAGCAGGCCCAGGCCATCCTGCATCCGGGTGAAGATGCGACGGTTGCTCCAGGGTTCACTGTAGTAAATCGGGTCATCGACAATGATTTCGTAATCGATGGTGTCGGCGTCTTCCAGCGTAAAGCGCTCGGTCACTGTCAGCTTGTGGCTGTGCGGATGGCCGACAGTATCCAGGCGGGTTTTGCCGTTGTACTTGGTAGTGGTCACCACCAGGGTGTCGCCTTCCCATACCGCGTGCGAGTTGCCATACCAAGTCGCGGGCAGGCGCGGGTTGATACCATCGCCGCCAATCTGGAAGGAATGGTGCCAGGTGTTTACTTCAAAAAGATAGGCGAAGCTGTCGTCGGTCTGGAAGAACTGCACGGGGTTGGGCGAATTCATGGAGCGTACGTGACCGAAGGGCAGGCAGGCACCTGTGTAATCACCGTCAGTGGAATTGTAGCTGTCAAAATTCTGTTTGCCGGCTGCTGTAAATGGCAGCTCGCCCGGACCGAACTGGTTGCGGTTATTGCTGCGGGCCATATCAGGCACATAGGGAAATTCCCAGATGCCATTGAAGTTGGGTTTGCCACTGGCCGTGCGTGGAATGTCAGCGCTCTGCGCCAGCAGCGACTGGCTGGCCAGGAACGTGAGCAATACGGCTAAAGCCGGTGTGACCAATTTAAGTATTTTCATCAGTTTCTCACTCCCGGCCTAGCGATTGCCAACACGGGAAAATACCGGTGTGCCATCGTCCAGGGTGATCACGCGGGTGCTGCAGGTATTGGAGCCGTCGCGTGCAGGGTTGGCCTTGGCTTTGATGATGGTTCCCACTGGCAGGTCTTCCTTGGCCCAGCCCTGGCGAATCAGCTGGTTGGGCGAGCCCATTTCACACTCCCATTTGGTGACACTGCCATTGTCAGCCGTCACATCCATATACAGCCAGATGTGTGGATTGGTCCATTCGACCTCGGTGATTTTTCCACGCAGTTCGAAATCCACGGAGGTGTCGAATTCACCCACCAGTGAATGATGCGCCTGGGCAGGAAAGACTGCACAGAAGAGAGTCAGAATACCTAGTGAAAATAAAAACTTAGCCTTGAGTTGCATAATCTTTCCTTTTTTATTTCTATAAAAAAATAAAGGGCGCCTTTATACTCGAATTGAACTGAAAAAATCTCAAAAAAAGACTAACCGGTATTTAATACCAGCCTGAGGTTTCAAGTCTAGGCGTAAAATTCCCAAAAATAATGAAAAGTTTCCGTGCCGTGTCAGCATGCAGGAGTTTCCTAAGTAAAGCGATCACATTCGCCGGGATCGTCAGCGTCTTGTTGTCAGCCGGAATTGCCCAGGTGCAGGCAGACGTTCTTCAGGTTCGTAAACTGTCAGATGCGGCACTTTTCATCCAGGGACCAACGGCCAATATTCTGGCCGTGGCAAGCAGCGAAGGTCTTATCCTGGTGGATGGTGGTGAAGCCGCCTGGTATGACGAACTCCGACAGGTGCTTGCTGAACATTTTCTCGATACGCCCATTCGCGCGCTCATCAATACTCATTGGCATCCGGAGCACACCGGGGCCAATGTGCCCCTGGGCATGGAGGGTGTGGAGATCATCGCCCATGAAAATACCCGGTTGTGGTTAGGTACGGAAATCTGGCAGCGCTGGTCAGGCAAAACCTTTCCTCCCATGGCAGAGGCCGGCAGGCCATCGCGCATTCTCTGGGACGATGAAGTTCTGCAGATCGGTGATACACGCCTCCATACCGGCTTTATCTGGAATGCCCACACCGATGGGGACATCTGGGTATTCTTCGAGGATGAAAATATCCTGGCCACCGGCGGGTTGGTTTCCAATGGCCGCTGGCCGGAAATAGACTGGTGGACAGGTGGCTATATAGGCGGGATGCTCGACAGTTTCGTGTCCCTGCTCAGTGTGCCTGATGACAGCACGCGGATCATTCCCGCCTACGGGGAGGTGATGACCCTGAATGAGCTTCGTCAGCAGAACCAGATGTATCTGACCATCCTGGATCGCCTGCATGGCTTTTTTATCAACAGCTACAGTCTTGACGATGTGCTGGAAGAAAAACCCACGGCTGAATTTGATAGCAAGATGGGTGATCCGGCACAGTTTATTTCACTGGCCTATACGGGGTTCCAGTGGCGGGTGAGGGATCCGCAGAACTTCAGGATTCTCAATATCCCGTGAGAATACTATTAACAGCATGATGACGATTTCAGGCAATGACATGGCAAGTAAGGTGACGGCTAAAAAGCTGGCAATAGCCTGTTGCCTGGGACTTTTCCTGACCGGGTGCGGAAATGACTCTGGCACACAGTCGACGGAAAGTGCTGCTGCCCGGGAAACCATTGCTTCCATGCCAACCCGGGCCGAACTGGACGCTATGTCAGACGAGCAATGGCAGCTGTTGAACGAGTACTGTACGGACTGTCACAACCTGGATGATTACAGCGGCGGGCTGGCCTTTGACCTGATGGACCATGATGCCATTCAGGCGGATGCCGAAGTCTGGGAAAAGGTGGTGCGTAAACTGCGTGGCGGCCTGATGCCGCCACCCGGGCAGGAAAAGCCACCTCTTGAGCGTGTTGATCGGTTGGTGGGCTGGCTGGAAGGCAGCCTCGACCAGGGTGGTGGTGCGGTTAATCCCGGTGAAAAACTCCTGCATCGTCTGAACCGCACAGAATACGCCAATGCCATTCGCGACCTGCTGAATCTTGATGTGGATGTGGAAGCGCTGCTGCCTGTGGATGGTGCCGAGGAAGGTTTCGACAATATCGCCACAGCCCTGCAGGTCACCCCGATATTTATCGACCAGTATCTGGGTGCGGCACGCACGGTCAGTGAGCAGGCAGTGGGTACTGCCAATGCCAGACCTTCCGGTACACCTTATACCTTTTCTCCTTCGGGGCAGTCATTCCATGTTGATGGTCTGCCGCTGGGATCCCGTGGCGGCGCGGTGGTTGAGCACTACTTCCCCAGTGACGGTGAATACCTCCTGAATATTGCCAGTATGGCGTCAGGCCTGGCTGTGGCCGGTATGGAACATGAGCATACGCTGGTGGCCACTATCGATAACCGGAAGTTTTTTGAAACCACCATTGGCGGCCTTGAAGAAGCCGAGCGTCTGGATAAACTGCGGGCGCCCGCTGTGGATGAACTCAATGCCAGACTGCGCAATGTGCCTGTGACCACCACTGCCGGCCCCCACAAGGTTGCTGTTTTTTTTCTGCATCGCTCCTACGCTGAGTCCGACAGCCCTTTGCAGCAGATGACGCCGCGCAAAGGGCAGGATGCTGTAGCCGTAGTCAGGGGCTTCGAGATTTACGGGCCGGTCAATGCCACTGGCCTGAGCATGACGCCCAGCCGGGGAAAAATCTTTTCCTGCCATCCGGACAACGATGCCCAGGCGGATACCTGTTCCCGCCAGATTGTGACGAGCCTGGCCGGGGAGGCCTTCCGCGGCATGCTCACGGATGAAGACACAGCCCTGTTGATGAAAATGTACGACGCCGGTTTCTCCGTTGGCGGCTTTGAAAAAGGCATCAGTTTTGCCCTTTCAGGCATCCTGGCCCATCCGAAATTTCTCTATCGCCTGGAACCGGTGCCTGATGATCTGCCGCCGGGGTCACCCTATGAGCTGAGCAGCCTGGAACTGGCCTCGCGCCTGTCGTTTTTCCTGTGGAGCTCCATCCCGGATGAAGAGCTGCTGGAAATTGCTGTAGATGACGGGCTGAAGGAAGCCGACATTCTGGAAACCCAGGTCAGGCGAATGCTCGCCGATCCAAAGGCCAGGAACCTGGCGGAAAATTTTGGCTACCAGTGGCTTGGTCTTGGCGAGTTGGTGAACATTACCCCTGACGGCCAGCTGTTTCGGGATGTGGACCGGAATATCCGGGCCGACCTCACTGAAGAAACGGTTCTGTTTTTGCAAAGTGTATTCAGTGAAGACCGCCCGGTACAGGATCTGCTCACCGCAGAACATACATACCTGAATGAAAACCTGGCCCTGCACTATGGCATCAACGATATTCGTGGTGGCGAGTTCCGGCGTGTGAAACTGGATGACGAGCGTCGCTTTGGCTTGCTGGGTAAAGGTGCTGTACTGATGGTGTCATCCTATCCCAACCGGACATCGCCGGTATTACGGGGTAAGTGGCTGCTGGAAAATATCATGGGTACGCCGCCGGCCGCACCGCCGCCTAATGTGGAAGGCTTCAAGGAAATCGAGGAAGGACAGGAATACACCACAGTCAGGGAGCGCTTGGAACAGCATCGGGCCAATCCGTCCTGCAATGGGTGTCATGGTGTCATTGATCCGCTGGGTTTTGCCCTGGAAAATTTCGATGCGGTTGGCCGTTGGCGTGATGACGACCGGATGGCGAAAACACCCATCGATGCATCCGGTGTGCTGGCCAATGGGACAGCTGTGGCCGGCCCCGTGGCGTTGCGGGATGCTTTTATGGCCAGGCCGTCGCAGTTCGTACAGACTTTCACGGAAAAACTGATGACCTTTGGCCTGGGCAGGCGCATTGAATATGCCGACATGCCAACCGTACGCCGTATTGTTCGTGAGGCAGCATCTGATAATTACCGCTTGTCCTCCATTGTGCTGGGTGTCGTCAACAGTGAGCAGTTCAGGCTTAAAATCGAGCCGGCCAGTGAGATACTGGCCAGTAACACCACGCCCATGCAGTGAGTGGCGGGTTAAGGATCGGTAAGGGGGCAGCAACCCGTCCGGTCATTATTGACCTTGAGATCCCGTAACGGGTCAGGGGGAAACCATGTTTTTAACGAAAAAGCATTTATCGCGCAGAACCGTGTTGCGTGGCCTGGGCACAGCCATCAGCCTGCCCCTGCTTGATGCCATGGTACCGGCAGGCACGGCACTGGCACAGACGGCTGCGGCCCCACGTCCACGGCTGGGGTTTTTCTATTTTCCCCACGGCGCCATCATGGACAAGTGGACGCCGAAGACTACCGGTGCTGACTTTGAGTTAACCCCTGTACTCAAACCGCTGGCCAACTACCGTGATCAGATGACGATTGTCAGCAACCTGCGCAACACCGCTGCTGAAGGGGCCGGCGTGCATGCCACTTCTCCCGGTACCTGGCTCAGCTGCGCTTCACCATTCACCGTGGATGAGAACGATCCCAACTACGGCATATCCGCCGACCAGATTGCGGCCCAGACCCTGGGGCAGGACACGCCGTTTCCCTCCATGGAACTGTGCACCGAGGTAAAGGCCTCCAGTGCCGGTGCCTGTGATGCCAATCTTGGCTGCGGCTATGGGTCCACCATATCCTTCAGGACACGGACCCAGCCGCTGCCCATGGAACACAATCCCCGCAAGCTGTTTTTCCGCATGTTCGGGCAGGGGGATACCGCCCAGGAACGCGAATCCATCATGAACCAGAAATTCAGCCTGCTCGATCTGGTGTCCGAAAGTACTGCATCGCTTACCGGCAAGCTTGGCAATGCCGACCAACAGCGCATGGAGGAGTACCTGGATTCGCTGCGTGATGTGGAGCGCCAGGTCCAGAAACTGGGCGAGCAGGATTTCACCGGTGTTGAGATTCCGGATGCACCACTCGGTGTGCCGGAAAACTGGGAGGAGCACATCAATCTGATGTTCGACCTGTCAGCCCTGGCCTATGAAGCCAACCTTACACGCGTAATCTCCATGATGATCTCGGCCGAGATCAGCATGCTGACCTACAACCAGATTGGTATATCCGATGCCTATCACCCGCTGTCCCATCATCGCTATATCCAGGCCAACATGGACAAGTGTGCGGTGGTGCAGGCTTATCATTCCAAGCTGTTTGCCCGTTTCCTTGATCGCCTGGCGGCGACACCGGATGGTGATGGCTCCCTGCTGGATCATTCCATTCTGCTGTTCGGCAGCAACATGAGCGACTCCAATGCCCATAACGCCAATCCACTGCCCTCCAGTATTTTTGGCGGTGGCTATGGCCGCCTCAAGGGTGGACAGCACCTGGCGTATGCGGATAACACGCCTCACGCCAACCTGATCCTGACCCTGCTGGAGCGGGCAGGCATTCCGGTGGAGTCCCTGGGCAACAGCACAGGGACCTTTGCGGAAATATAGATGCTGCCATCCATTCGAACATGCGGCTGTGTTCTGCTGGGGTGCCTGCTCTTGCCCCTTATGGCCAGTGCACAACAGTCCCTGCCGGACCTGGTCAATGCCGGGCGTCACATGCAGGCGCTGGCGTTGATTGCAGAAGGTGCTGATGTGAACCAGTCATCCGTCGATGGCACCACCGCATTGCACTGGGCGGTTTACCAGGAGGATGCCGGGCTTATAGAGCGGCTTGTTTCGCTGGGTGCTGATCCCAATCGTTCAAATGAGTATGGCGCCAGTCCGATGACGGTCGCGGCGGATCACGGCAATGTCAGCATCATGCGACTGCTTCTGGATGCCGGTGGCGACCCGGAATCGCCGAACAGGGAAGGCCAGACCCTGCTCATGGCGGTGGCCAGGACCGGAAATACTGATACTGCCCGCCTGCTGCTTGAGCATGGTGTCGATGTGAACAGCCTGGAACGCTGGGGCGGGCAATCTGCCCTGATGTGGGCTGCCTCCCAACGCCAGCCGGCCATGGTCAACCTGCTCATTGAGCATGGGGCTGAGGTGAACATTCGGGGCAAGGACCACAACTGGCCTCGCTGGGTGACATCAGAGCCTCGCAACAAACCTTTGGATTACGGTGGCTATACACCGCTGTTGTATGCCGCCCGTGAGGGATGCGCTGCCTGTGTTGAAGCCCTGCTGGAAGGCGGAGCTGATATCAATATGCCTGACCTGTGGGGCGAAACGCCGCTGATCATGGCCTTGTTGAACAGGCATTACGATACTGCTGCCATCCTCATTGATCGCGGTGCTGATATAAACCGCTGGGACTGGTGGGGACGCACGGCACTCTACAATGCCATCGATCTCAATATCATTCCCGGCAGTCGTCGCGGCGACCTACCTGTGCCTGACACCTTGACGGGTCTGGATGTGGCCAGGATGCTGCTGGAAAAAGGCGCCTATGCTGACATGCGTCTGAAAAAGGAGCCGCCTTTTCGGGGCGGGGATCGCGGTTACACTGATGGCAGTCCTGATTCGCGTGTGCTCAGTGGCGGGGCAACTGCCCTGCATAAAGCGGCCAAGGCCGGTGATGTTGAAGCGGTAAAACTGCTGCTGGAATTCGGTGCCCGGGTTGATCTGCCCAACATGATTTATGACGTTACGCCCATGCTGACGGCAGCAGGTGTCTGGCGTGTCTATGGCATCTTCATGGAACGTCCCATTTCCGGTGTCTATAAAACCGGGCGGGACGCGGCGCAGATCATGAGTTTGCTGATGAATGCCGGAGCCTCCATTTTTGATGTGGCAGCCAATGGCCAGAACGTGGCCCACGGCGCAGCCAAGGCCGGCTGGATAGAACCCATACAACTGGCTTTTGATCATGGTGTGGATATCAATGCCCCTGATGTCGGCGGCTATACCCCGCGTGATCTTGCCCTGGATATGGGGCACATGGAAACTGTTGCCTTTATTGATGGGCTTCTCGGGCAGGAGGCTGTGCAATGATGCGGATTGCCCTGATGCTCGTTATTTTTATGTCTGGTTTGGCCGCTGTGAATGTCAGTGCCCAGGTGGCAAATGATCAGTCAACACACCAGGCGATTTTGCAGGCCCTGCCCGCAGGTGTGACTGCCGATACTGCCACAGCAGATCAGATTGCCCAGGCCTCCATCGAACTGGTATTCAGCATGGATGGGGATCGCGATACCAATGTCACCCAGGTGATGGTGTCTCTGGAGGAACTGACGCGTCAAGGTGTCTTCAAGGCAGCCCCGCGTTTTGGACACCGGAACCCCCCTGAACGTTTCTACACGCGCATGCTCAGCCTGGCCTCAAGCGCGCTGGATGTGACTTACACCACCTATCACGGGGTGACGGTTCAGCACATCATGGCGCTGACGGCAGCCATGCGCAAAGGCCAGAATTTTGTGAACGGGGCCGAGAGTCTCGGGATCACCCGCAAGTAAAACCTGCTCAGTAATTACCACCCGGCACATCGATGATAAAGCGTGACATCTGGAACGCATCTGCGGGTAATACGGAATTTTCATCTGCCGAATAACCGGTTTGTCTGAGGAAATAGGCCACAATGCTGGCGTAGTCTTCGGCGGGGAGCCCTCCGGGATTGGCGGGTGGCATCAGTGTCGAGATGTCACTGAAGATATCCCCCAGTGAACGACTGCCCCAGCGGGTCAGCATGGCCTGGCCGGCGTAGTTGGCGGCGTCATGACAGCCGCTGCAGTTCTGCCTGAACACGTCCTCACCCCGGGCTGCCTGTTCCTCACTGTAAACCCCGGAGGCTACTGACTGTGTCGGGATGCTGGCGCGGGTAGGACGCGGTACCTGGTGTGGTGCATCGTCAGGCAGCGCAAACACCCAGATCACGCCTGAGCCCTTGGTGATATCCACATCCACAAGCCGTCCCAGGGTGGAGGTTTGTGCGGCACCGCCTCCCGCGGTCACGGCAATGTATTGTTTACCATCAATGGCAAAGGCAATCGGTGCACCGGACACATCCCCATTCAAACGCGTCTGCCAGAGCAGCTGACCACTGGTGTCATCCAGGGCGAAGAATTGCCGGTCCGCTGTACCACCAAAGACGATCCCGCCGTCGGTAGCCAGGGCAGAGGCTGTCATGGGTGCACCACTGTCCGGACGCCACACCCATTCCCGTTCACCGCTTACCGGATTGAAGGCGACAAATTCCCCAACATAGTCGTAACCGGGAACCAGCGTTGGCGTGTAAGAAATTCCCGTCAGGCCAAAACGGCTGTGGCGCACCGGCGTGACCACCATGGCATTCATGCAGGAGTTGTTCACCCCCAGATAGTACAGCCCGGTTTTACTGCTGAAACTGGGGGCGTTCAGGTTGCGTGTACCGTGAGGGTGCGGACAGACCTGGAAGACCTTGCCGGAATCCACGTCCTCAGGTTGAGGGACGGTCTCCTGGTTGAAGATGGGGCGGCCCCCGGTTGTCCAGCCAGTGATGTTGTTATCGTAGGCCGTGGGAAAGGCCTTGATGAATTCCCCGGTTTCACGATCAAGCACGACACTCCAGCCGATCTTGCCAGTCTGGATCAGCGCCTTGCGAACGACACCGTCAATCTCCAGATTCACCAGCAGGCTTTCATAGGTGGCACGGTCCCAGTTATCCCGTGGCACCAGTTGGTAATGCCAGCGCAACTCTCCCGTATCACCATCCACAGCGACCACACTGTTGGCATAGAGGGCATCACCATGCCCTTCGGGTGTTGTGGTCCAGGGCGCCGGCTGGCCGGTAGGGGAGTAGACCAGGTTCAGTTCAGGGTCATAACTGAGGGTGTTCCAGGTGGCGGCACCAGCGGGTTCATAGTCAGTGTTCCAGTCCCAGGTTTCCGCACCAGGATCATTCGGCCCGGGGATGGTATAGAAGGTCCACAGGATCTCCCCGGTTTCGGCATCCAGTGCCTTCAGGCTGCCGCGGGCAGCAAAGTCGCCGCCGGACATGCCGATGAACACCTTGCCGTTGGCAATCAGCGGAGGATGGGCATGGCCTTCGCCACCATGATAGTCGGCGGTTTGTGTTTCCCAGCGCATTTCACCGGTACGCGCATCCAGGGCCACCAGATAGCTGTCGGAAGTGCCCCAATAGATGGTATCGCCATAGATGGAGACCCCCCGGAAGCGGCGATTGGCTTCGGACAGGGCGATATCAGCCGGGAAGGTGCGAGTGTGGCTCCATACCAGTTCGCCGGTCGCCGCATCCAGGGCAATGATTCGACCCGTGCCTTCACCGATATACATCAGTCCGTTGGCCACAATGGGGGTAGCCAGCCAGCGACTGCCGTCGTTCATGGAATACGACCACGCCAGGCGCAGGTCATTCACATTGTCAGCATTGATCTGTTCCAGGGGGCTGTAACCGGCAGCATCGTAGGTGCGGCGGTAGTTGATCCAGTCACTGTCCTTCGGAGACAGTAGCTGCTCACTGGTAACAGATTGCCAGGCCAACTGGCTGTCCTGGGCAAGGGCTACTGATATCAACATGAATGTTCCAGTGAATAGCAGGCATTGCCTGAGAAAATGGTGTGCCGACATGGTGATATTTCCTCTGATGCTGAATGTTTTTTTCATTCATGCGCGGTGATCAAGCATTCAGGAGTATAGGGGCTTGTCAGTAATCACAAAACCCCTGGTTGGCACCTTCATGCTGCCAGTGGTATAACGATGGCCGGAACAAAAATGGCGGCTTGCGACAAGAACAAGACAATTGATCCGCTAACAACAATCAGATGCGGCCTTTGCCGTTTTCCGGGGGAACCATGAAAGCTCTTCGTTGTGTGACACTCGTTTCTGCCTTGCTGTCGATGCCTGTACTGGCCCATCACGGCTTCGGTCGATTCGACATGAATGCCACTGTCGAGGTATCAGGTACGATTACCGGTATCGAATTCGTCAATCCGCACTCCTACGTCCAGTTCGACATGACCTTGCCTGATGGCAGCATCCGCCACATGGGTTGCGAGATGCGGGCGGCTACCGTGCTGCGTCGTTCCGGCTGGTCGCGGGAGATGTTTGTGGCAGGCAAGCATATCGAGATCACCGGCCGTCCCCACCGTGATGACCCGACCTCCTGCTATGTGGAAACCATTGCCATTGGGGATGCCCCGGTACTGGAGCGTTACCAGCAGCTGGATGACAGTGATTCAAAAGCTGGAGAAAACAGACCCATGCGTCTGTCCAGTGGCGAACCCAACATCAGTGGCGACTGGGCCCAGGAGCAGTACCTGGAACTGCTGGAGAATGGTCGTCCTGTGGGACTGGTGCCCAAAAGCATGCTGGCCGGGATTGAATCCGGTGAACTGGAGCGTTCAGCGGCACCGAACTCCGGGTGGGGTCCCAGGCCAGTCACCCTGACTGATGCCGGCAGGGCTCAGCTGGACCTTTATAACAGTGAACCCCCGGAGCTGCATCCGCGCATCCTCTGTGAAATCACCAATATCCTCTTTGACTGGGTGTTCGATGGCCCGATCAATCGCATCACCCAGAAGGGTGACACCATTACCCTGGAGTACGGACGCAATCTGGTGCGTACAGTCCACATGAACATGGACGGGCACCCGGGCAGCATCACGCCAAGTCGGGGCGGACATTCCATCGGCCATTGGGATGGCGACACCCTGGTGGTGGATACCGTCGGTTTCCTGCCGGGGAGAATGGCTGCCAACACTCCGCACAGTGACCAGTTGCATGTGGTGGAGCGCTTCACACTGGAACGGGACTGGCTGGAACGTCTGACCCTGCGTCGTGATTTTGTGGCGGATGATTCCCGCTTCTTTGTCGACCAGTATGCAGGCACGGATTATGTTTTGCTGGCCGATGCCCCGTTCGAGATCGATGAGTGCAAGGAACTGGCGTTTGAATTTACCACGGGTGCTGAAAGCAACCCGTAATTCAGCGGCAGAAGGGTCAGGCGACAAACAAAAAATCCCCAGGCGCATTCTGGCACCGCCTGCCCCCGTGCTGCCGTAAGGGGCAGCGCTATCGTGAATCACTGCGGGCCTGTGCATGAAATTTCCTTCATTGTACGGGCGGATTCACTATTGGATTCCTGCTTGCCGTGATAAAATGACCGGCGAGTCACTTTTTTCGGTTACCTTCCATGTGTATGTTTTTGAATAAATCCAGCCAGTCTGGTTATGGGTCACGCCCCTTCTCATTCGTTTTAATGTTGTCAGTGCTGGCCTTGCAGGGAGCACCGGTTTCCGCGCAGCCGCCGTCAGCAGCAACGGTTAGCAACGATGCATCGCTAACCATCAATGTCTCCAAAGTAGAGTTGAAGGACTTTACCCGCTACCTGAACACCAATGGTGCTATCAATGCGTGGCAGGATGTCATCATTGCTGCGGAAGTGGGTGGGTACCGTGTGGAGGAAGTCCTTGTTGATGTGGGGGATTATGTCAGCAAGGGTGATGAGCTGGTGAGGTTGTCCACCTCGCTGCTGGAAACGGATGTCTCCTCACGTGAAGCAGCACTCAAGCAGCGTGAAGCAGAAGCGGTTAATGCCAGGTTGGCCCTGGAACGTGGTTTGAGTGTGGCCGAACGGGATCTGCTGTCACCCTCGGATATCGATCGCCTGAAAAGTGAATCCATCGCCGCTGATGGCCGGGTGGATGCAGCAATGGCAGATCTGGAAGCTGCAAGAGTCAGGCTGCAGTTTGCCCATGTCAAGGCACCTGATGATGGCGTGATCAGTGCACGTACTGTTTCAGTTGGACAGATTGCCCAGGCTGGCACCGAACTGCTCCGGCTGGTCAGGCAGAATCGTGTGGAATGGCGTGGTGAAATTCCGGAAAGTGATCTGCCGGGTTTGAGGCCTGGTCAGCAGGTAACCGTCACCAGCGTGGACGGTCGCGAGCATTCCGGCAGTATCCGTATCGTATCGCCCACGGTGAATCCCAGTACCCATAACGGCATGGTCTATGTCGATGTGCCTGCCGATGAGGCCCTGCGTCCCGGCATGTTTGCCCGCGGCAGGATCGAACTGAGTCGCGGCAAGGCCCTGGTGGTGCCTCTGGGCAGTATTGTCACCAACGATGGCTATCACTATGTCTTTACTGTGAACCCGGACCATACCGTGCGCCGGCAGATTATCGAAACCGGTGTGATCCAGGGTGACAACATCGAAGTGCTTCGTGGACTTGAGGCAGGCGTGAGTGTCGTGACCAGTGGAGCCGGTTTCCTGAAGGACGGGGACCTGGTCAACGTCATAGGAGAGCTGTGAGATGAATTTCGTCACCTGGTCCATCCGCAACCCCGTCCCGGTGGTCATGCTGTTTATCGCGCTGACCATTGGCGGCTTGCAGAGTTTTCCCAAGCTTCCCGTACTTGATCGTCCGGATATTGAATTCCCGGCCATTGTGGTGACCGTCGGATATCCCGGCGTGGCGCCATCACAGATGGAGTCGGAAATCACTCGCAAGGTGGAGGATGCGGTGGCCACCATCGCCGGCATCGATGAAATGCGTTCCACCGTCAACGAAGGCAACTCCACCACCATCATCCAGTTCCTGTTTGGCACAGACATGCAGCAGGCCACTGATGAAGTGCGCGATGCCATGACCCGGATTCGTCAGGATCTGCCGCAGGACGCCAATGAACCCATTGTCTCCCGCAATACAACCGCCGGTGGTGCCGTGGTCACCTGGACGGTGAGTTCCGACCGAATGACAGACACCGAGCTGTCCTGGTTCGTGGATCTGACCCTGGCCCGTGAATTAACCGCCATTCCCGGTGTGGGACGTTTCTCCCGCGTGGGCGGTGTGGATCGTGAAATACGGGTGGATCTTGACCCTGACCGTCTGGCTGCCCTGCATACCACGGCCACTGATGTCTCCCGTCAGCTGCGCATGATCCAGGCGGAATTTCCCGGCGGTGAAGCCCGTCTGGGTGGACTGGAACAGACAGTCCGCACAACCGGCCTGATCACCAGCGTTCAGGATCTACGCGCGTTACCAATTTCATTGCCGGATGGACGCAGTGTACGTCTGGATACGCTCGCAGAAGTGAATGACCAGCCCAGCGAGCAGCGCCAGATGGCCCTGCTGGATGGCAAGCCTGTGGTGGGTTTCCAGATCGTGCGTGCCTTCGGTGCCAGCGCTCTGGGTGTCGCCAAGGATGCCCGTGCCCTGGTTGAGGAACTGAAAATCAAATACCCGGAAGTGACCTTTGCCGAGGCCAGCTCAACGGTGGAGTACATCCAGACCTCCTTTGATGCGTCCATGGAAATGCTGTTTGAGGGTGCGGCCCTTGCCGTGCTGGTGGTGATGGTGTTCCTGAAGGACTGGCGTGCCACGCTGATTTCAGCGGCAGCCCTGCCGCTGTCCATCATTCCAACTTTCTGGCTGATCCATGAATTCGGCTATTCCCTGAACATTCTTACACTGGTTGCCCTGACCCTGGTGGTGGGTATCCTGGTGGATGATGCCATTGTCGAGGTGGAGAATATCGTGCGGCATCTGCGTATGGGCAAGAACCCGCGTCAGGCTGCCATGGATGCCGCCATCGAAATCGGTCTCGCTGTCGTGGCGACGACATTTACCATCTGTGCAGTCTTTATCCCGGTGGCGTTTATGGGCGGCATCCCCGGTGAGTTTTTCCGGCCTTTCGGTTTCACCGTCGCCATTGCGGTACTGTTTTCGCTGCTGGTCGCCCGTATGCTGACCCCGATGATGGCGGCCTATTTCCTGAAGCCCCATCATCATGTTGAAACAGAGGGCAAGAGCATCCACTGGTATATCGCCAGGGTGCGCTGGTGCCTGAAGCACCGGTTCATCGTGGTGCTGGTATCCAGCGTCGCCATGATTTTCATGTTGTCCCTGTTCCGTTTTCTGCCCACCGGTTTTGCACCGGCCTCCGACAGCGGCTTCACCCAGCTGACAGTCGAGCTGCCTCCGGGCTCAAAAATTGAAGATACCCTGTCGGCTGCCGAACAGGCCCGCCGGATCGTGATGGACTTCCCGGAAGTGAGCTCGGTGTTCACCACCATTGGTGCAGGATCCTCCGGCGGCTCGCCCATGGGCGGCGGCAGTGTCGGTGCAGTACGCACGGCCAACCTGACTATCCAGCTGGATAACCCCAGCGGGAAAAACGGTGTGCAGCAGACCTTCGAGCGCAGTGCATCCGCCATATTGCGCGGTATTCCCGGTGCCCGCATTCGGTTCCAGGGTGCAGACAACAACAATGTCGAACTGACCCTGGTGGGTGATGATTCAGCATCACTGCTGAATGCGGCAGCAGCCGTGGAAAAGGAAATGCGCGGCATTGAAGGCCTGGGTACGGTCAACAGCAGCGCCGCTCTGCAAAAGCCGGAAATCGTTATCGATGTGGATCAGGATCGCGCCTCGCAACTGGGAGTCACCACCCAGCAGATCAGCCTGGTAACCCGTATTGCCACCTCGGGGGATATCAGCAACAGCCTGGCCAAGTTTAACCTGGACAGTCGGCAGTTGCCGATTCGCGTGCGCCTCAATGATGAGTCGCGGACCAACCTTGAGCGTATTGCCGAGCTGACCGTGATGGGCAAGTACGGCCCTGTACCCTTGGTCAATGTGGCGGATATCCGCCTGGGCGCTGGCCCGTCGGAGATCACCCGCGTCAATCGCAGTCGTAACGTGACCCTGAGTGCCAACCTCAATGGCCTGCCGCTGGGCAATGTCCTCAGGCAACTCGAAGGCACCTCCGCCATGCGCAACCTGCCTGAAGGGGTCGAGTTTATGCGTACCGGCACCTCACGCTTCATCAGCGATATTTTCAGCGGGTTTGCCAATGCCATGATCATCGGGATTTTCTCGATCTATGCTGTGCTGGTTATCCTCTTCCACAAATTTGTCCAGCCCATCACCATTCTGTCTGCACTGCCGCCATCAGCTGCAGGAGCCATTGTGGCCCTGCTGATATGGAACTATGCACTGGCCATCAATTCCCTGATCGGGATGCTCATGCTGATGGGCATCGTGACCAAGAACTCCATCCTGCTGGTGGAATACGCCATCATGGCGCAGCGTGACCATGGCATGACACGCCTGGAGGCCATGCTGGATGCCTGTGCCAAACGGGCGCGTCCCATCATCATGACCTCCATAGCGATGAGTGCAGGCATGCTGCCTGTGGCCATGGGCTGGGCAGGGGATCCAAGCTTCCGGGCACCGATGGGTGTCGTGGTAATGGGCGGCCTGATTGTGTCCACGGTGGTCAGCCTCTTTATCGTGCCGGTGTTCTATACCCTGATAGACGATTTGCAGATTGGTACAGCCAGGCTTGTTGGCAGGCTTTTCAACAGGGGTGGCAAGACTGATAATCCGCCTGTTGAAAGTATTCCCCTGAATCAGCAATAAATCCCGTCAGTTCAGGGTCATCCTATCCGGGATGGGGCTGAACTGACCGTTCCCTGGCATGTCAGCAGTACGCTGTCTGCTGTAAGCGGTACAGGAACAGTGGATGCCGGGCGTGGCTTTGATTATGATGAGCCCAACTCATTGCCCTCTCGTGCCAGCCATTTGACTGAACCCCTGTTTCCGACAGCTCCCTGTAATTCATTCATGCGCAGAAACCTGTTATTCATTAGTGTCGTTTGCCTCGCTTTGACAGCCCCATTCTCAAGGGCGGCTGATGATCTTAAAATCCGGGGGCTTGGCGAAATCCAGGTGTTTTACAATGATGCTGAACTCAACTGGCTGGATGGCGGCTTCTCAACCACCCGCTTTGATGAAGGGAGCTTCCCGGTTCAACTCGGTAAGCTTGGCGTAAATCTCGATTATCACGTCACCGATGTCCTGTGGTTGTAGACGGCCGGTCAGCTGTATGCCGACAATGGTCTTGAGCCTGAGTTAACCGAAGCCTATCTGCACTATCGTCCCGTGCCTGCAGGGCCCATGCGCCTGAGAGCAAAAATAGGGGCTTTTTACCCATCGTTCTCCCTGGAAAATCGTGATATTGCCTGGAACGGCAACTTCAGTACCACGCCGTCAGTCATTAACAGCTGGGTGGGTGAGGAATTGCGAACCATAGGCGCTGAAGTCGGTCTGGACTGGCCTGGACGCTTCCGGCAGTCAGCGTCCAGCTGGAAACTGACAGGTGCCGTTCATGGCAGCAATGATGCTGCAGGCACCATCCTGGACCATAGAGGCTGGGCGAACCATGATCGCCAGACCGGTCTTTTTTCAGCCTTGCGTTTACCCACCCTGCAAACCGGAGAGGACCGTTATATCCATCCTTTTTATGAAAATGACGATGATCCCGGCTATTACCTGACCGGTGAATGGCGCTACCTGGACCAGGTAACGCTTCAGGCTTCCCATTATGACAACCGGTCCAAAACCGGCCACTCCCGCGATGGTCAGTCAGGATGGCGTACCAGGTTCAACCAGCTGGCCATGCAGTGGCGTCTGCCGAATGAATTGACGCTTGCTGCGCAGGTGATGGACGGCAGTACGCTGGCAGTCAATCCCGGCAGCCTGATAATTTATCACTCGGATTTCTCGGCTTTTTATGTATTGTTCAACAAGGTGTCAGGCAAGCACAGCTGGACAGCCCGATACGAGCAATTCTCCGTGGATGATCTGGATCACGAGCCCTTGGATTTCAGTGAGCAGGATGGCGACAGTTTCATGCTTTCCTGGCAGTACCGCCTGTCAGAGCAGTGGCGGGCAGGCGCAGAGTGGCTGCTATTTGACAGTGACAGACTGGAGAGACAGTTGTCTTTCGGGCAGGGGCATGAGCGGATCAACCAGTTGATGCTGACTCTGCAGTACCGGTTTCATAATTGATGTTGAAGACTATGCGACGTACCAAATGGATACCCATACTGATTGGTTTTATGACCAGTCTGCCCCTTCAGGCCGGTGATCTTGTCGTGCAGGTTGTTGATGATGGTGGACAGGTGCTGCCGGATGCAGCGGTGTACCTCGTGACGGATCAGGCTGCTGAAGGCATGCCGTCGACAAGCTACGAGGTGGAACAGAAGGATAAAATGTTTTCACCTTTTGTCACGGTTGTTCCTGCGGGAGCCAATGTCAGTTTCCCGAACAGGGACGGCATAGGACACCATGTGTATTCGTTTTCTCCTGCGAAAAGTTTTCAGCTGCCTTTGTCGGAACAGGAGTTGACCGAGCAGATCGTTTTTGAGAGTCCGGGCATTGTCACCGTGGGCTGTAATATCCATGACTGGATGGTTGCCTATATTTATGTGGTGGACACCCCATACTTTGCAAAAACCGATGCAGGGGGGCAGGCAGTTTTCAGTGATTTGCCAGCAGGGGATTATGAAATTCATGTGGCCCATCCCGGCATGAAATCAGTACAGGCTGTTACCGCTATGGTCGCCGTGGGTGAGTCCGGCAACGTGAACCAGAATATGGCTCTGTCCATAAAGCCCCGGTATTTCTGGCAGCCGGAACCCCGGATGCACGAGGAAGTCTACTGAAAACGTTCAGGTTCAAAACGTTCCGCAGCAGGATACTCACGTTCTTCCTGGGACTGGTGCTGCTGGTACAGCTTGTTTCCCTGTACCTCGTTGATGCCGCCAACACCCGCAACGCCAATGCCCTGATCGGGGAGTCGCTGGTGACAACGGTGCGCTCTTTTCACAACAGCATCAACAGCAGGAATGACGCCCTGACTCTCGCAGGAAGTACGCTGTCAGGCGATTACGCCTTCAAGATTGCCTATGCTACCAGCGGCCCTGAAACCGTTGAGTCGGCCCTGACCAACCAGCGTTTACGCATCGGTGCCGACCTGATGTTCCTGCTGGACCTGTCGGGCAATTACCAGATTGTCAGTGGTATTGCGCCGGGCCCGGGCATGCAGGCGGGCGATCCATTTCCTTTTGCCGACTTTATGCAGGCGCTTGAAAACAATGGAGAGGTATCGGGCATTATTCATCTCAACAGCCGGCTGTACAGTGTCATTGGCATCCCTCTGCTCAGTCCTGTGCCTGTTGCCTGGGTCATACTGGGATTTGAAGTGAATGAAGCGTTTATCGGACAGCTTCTGGATGAAAGCGGTACTGCGATTACTGTGGCCTATGACGTTGATGAAAACTACTCGATCCAGGTGTCTTCCCTGGTGGAAGAACTGCGGTTCCAGGTGGAAGAGGCAATCAATGCCAGCGGACTGGTCACTGACAGCAATTATGAAATGCAGGTGGGGGATGCCCCCTATCTGACTTATATAAGCAGCCTGGCGGCCTGGGGAGGAGAGCAGGTCTATGCCATTCTCCAGCGGGACAGGAATCAGGCCCTGGCACCCTATTTCAGGTTGCGAGTGCTGCTGATTGTTATTTCCCTTCTGGCCTTGCTCGTATCGTTGTTCGGTGGCGCCGTTATCGCTAACACGGTCACCCGGCCGGTGAAGGTACTGGTGAATTCAGCCAGGGAAATAGAGCGGGGTGACTACCACCATGTGGTGAACCTGCAGCAGGAGGATGAGCTTGGGCTCCTGGGGCAGGCGTTTAACAACATGAGCAAGGGGTTGTATGAAAGGGACCGGGTACAGAACCTCCTGGGGAAAGTGATTTCCCCGGAAATCGCCCAGGAACTGATCAGCTCCGATGTGCAGTTGGGTGGCGAGGAAAAGGAAATCACGATTCTGTTTACGGATCTGAGAAATTTCACCGGGCTGAGCGAAAACCGTTCACCCAGCGACATGCTGGATATTCTTAACGAATACCTTACCCGCATGACTGCTGTCATCGACAGGCACGGCGGCGTGGTCGATAAATATATCGGGGATGCCATCATGGCCCTGTTTGGTGCGCCGGTAAATTTACCTGACCACCCATCAAGAGCAGTGGCCTGCGCCCTTGAGATGCTGGATGAACTGGTGCTTTGCAATGCCAGTTTCAAAACAAGAGGCTGGCCTGAACTGGACATGGGGATAGGTGTTCACTCAGGCAAGGTGGTTGTTGGCAACATGGGGTCAAGCGACCGGCTGAATTACACCGCCATTGGTGATGGGGTGAACCTGGCGTCAAGGCTGGAATCAGCGACCAAGGATTGCGGCGTACCAATCATTGTGAGTGAGGCTACCAGAAACATGGCGCCGGATTTTGAGTATCAGGAATTGCAGGCCATTCAGGTCAGGGGCAGGCAGCAGGCGGTGAGGATGTTCACCCCGTCAGTGAAAAAGGCCTGAGACTATTCAGCTCATGTTACGTTCTGTTTATGAGGTCTTTTGCTAATAACAGAAAACCCCATCCCTGGCGGGATGGGGTTTTTGTTTGGGGTGGTGGAAATTCCATTTTCACCGTTTTACGGACGGACTCTCTAGAATGTCATGTTGACAGTGACGCCGACTTCCCGTGAACGGCCAATCACTGAGAAGTCATAGCCCCACACGTTGCGGGTATCAAAACCGCCGTTGATGTACTGCTCGTCAGTCAGGTTGTTGCCCCACAGACTGGCGGACCAGTTGCCTGCCGGTGGCGTGTAGGTGATGCGTCCGTTCAGGATGCCGTAGGAAGGTTCCTTGATGATGTTGCCATTGGCGTCAATACGGGTCCGCTGGTAAGCCGAGTCCCTGGCGTAGTCGCCCATCCAGCCGTACTTGCCTGACAGGGTGACCATGCCGCCGTTGCCCATCCGAATGTCATAAACAGCGCCCAGTGAGAAGCTTTCGTCTGCCGCATAGGCAAAGGGCGAGTTTGGTGCAATACCGTTGATGCCGTCAAACACACCCCGCTCGATATAGGCAGTATCGATAAGGCCGATATTCAGGGTCAGCACCAGGTCATCAATGGGAATGTAGGTCAGGTCGAACTCGAAACCTGACGCCTCGCCTTTACCGTCACTGGTCGGGTAAGGGAAGGGGAGTGAGGCGCCGGGGTTGTCCGGATCCGGTGGTAACTGTTGAACCCGCATGCCTTCCCAGTCTGAATCGAAATAGGTGCCGTTGAACCGCAATCTGCCATCAAGCCAGTCTGAACGCAGACCGACTTCCCAGGTGGTGACGATCTCCGGATCCAGGGTGACGATCCCCACATTATTCACATTTTGCTGGCCACCGGAGGTGAAGCCCTCACCCCAGCTGGCATAGAACATCATGTCCTCGGTGTGCTGGTAGGTCAGGGCAAACTTGTTGGTGGTGATGCTGCCCAGGTCGGGATCTTCAACCACACTGGCAACGGTGCCGGCAAAGGAATCTCCGGTGGGCGCATTGCGGGGATTGTCCGTTCTGAAGGCACCGGTAGGCACATAGGTGATGGCCCGGCCATCGTCCTTGGTGATGCGCATGCCGACGGTGGCTTCCAGCTGATCGGTCAGTTTGTAGGAAAACTCACCGTACCAGGCGGAGTCTTCATCCACGTTGCCGGTCAGGGCATCGTCGGTGATCAGAACAATGGGAAAGTAGGCTGCCAGCGAGGGATCGCCGATGGTTGTACCGTAGCTGCGTACATAGTTCATGGCCGCAATATTCAGGGGCGGATCGGCAGGTCCGGTATTGGGGACCGCGAAGTCCCATAGCCCCCAGCGGTAAAAGCGCTGGGTGCTTTCCTGCTCCAGCGAGTAGTAGCCGATCAGCCAGTTGGCACGATCATCGAACAGGGAGCCATTGAACCTGAATTCCATGGTGGTGTTTTCATCGAAGTTGCGGATGTCATCGGTGGTGATGATGAAATCTGAACCGTCAAAGTCAATGACCTGGCGCCGGTCCATTTCCCAATCCGACAGAATGGCCGTGGCTGAAAACAGCTCACTGGGGCTCCAGTTCATGGTCATGGTGTAGTAGCGGATGTCGGAACGGATGCCGTCCTCATCACCATCAGACTTGGTCTCCCATTTCCCCACTTCGCCACCCGGAAAGCCGGGTTCATGGGTAAGTGGTCCAAACCGGTTGGCCACGGTGGTGACAGGAGAATCCGGAAAGTCGGGATCGATGGCCCGGACGGCATTCAGGTAATCAGGATTACCGGCAATAATATTCTGGGCCTTGAAGCGGGGATGGTCGGTGTTGGTAAACCTGACGATCCTGGCATCCGAGCTGGCTTTGTCCTCATCATTCACTGTAAAGCGCAACGAGAAGGTGTCGGTAGGTTCCCAGAGAATGTCGCCGCGTAAAATCAAGTCGTCTTGACCACCAAAGTCATGATTGGTGGAAAGCCCCTTCAGGAAGCCGTCATTTTCAAGGCTGCTGACCATAAACTTGGTTTTCAGGGTGTCTGAGACGGGAATATCCACAGCGGCAGTCAGATCACGCCGGTCGAACTCACCGATACCCAGACTGACTCTGGC
>CAZBBS010000025.1:0-13149 GCA_964490145.1 uncultured Enterobacteriaceae bacterium | reverse complement strand
GAGAACGCCTGGACTGACATGGGGGTTTCCTGAAGATTGGTTTCCCGGCGCTGCGCGGTAATCACAATTTCTTCAAGGGCTGTTTGTTGTGAAAAGACCTCGGTGGTTCCCAAAACCGACATCAGGCCCAGGGCCACGGATACTGCAAGTTTGTTCTTTCTGTTGTTTTGCATTTTCCCCTCTCCTTTGTTTTATATACGGTAGTTCCGTTTATAGCGAAGACCAAGCTATAACTCATAGAGAACCAATGCAACCTAATTTATTTCAAGTTTTTGAAATAACGGGGTTTTCGGGATGCGAAACGTTTTTCGTAAAAGGGGTAACCGGTACACCATGAGCTGACATGGTCCCGGGGAAAACCTGCCTGGAATAAGGTGGCAGCCGGCGGGCATATTGCTGGTAATATGGGGCAGGTTTGCCGCCTGGCGGCTTGATAAATGATTAATTAAAACGAAGGGGAAGAGTCATGAAATATTCGATTGCTGCATTGGTGTTGCTGTTCATATCAAGCGTTGTTTTTGCTGAAAAATATCCGAATGGTTATGCCGATGACCGCGCCGCCATTATCGACCTGCAAAACCGTTACGTCATCGCCATGGATTACTTCGATGCTGACGGGTATGCCGCGGTGTTTGCCGAAGATGGCGTGCTGGACTGGGCCCGCGGGGTCGTTGAAGGACGTGAGGCCATCCGCGAATTCATGGCCGCCGGGACTTACGACCTGCGCACCATCGGCTTCCAGCCCGCAGAAACCCCCGATGGCCGGGAATGGCCTTCCACGGTGCGCCACCTGATCACCAACCAGGTCATCAAGGTGGATGGTAATACGGCCACGGCTATCACCTACTGGATGAATTATGGCAATAACGCCGACCGTCGCCAGATCCAGTGGCTCAGTTTCGGGTCCTGGGAAGATGAATACGTGAAGATCGATGGCGAATGGTTTTTCAGTCTTCACAAAATTTTCAACGAAGGCAATCCGCGCACCTTTACCGCTGGTCAGCCGAATCCTCTGAGCCGATGATGGGACCAGTCTGTATTGAGAGCGTGTCATGACTCAGCAGCGTGGCAGTATCATGAAGTTTGCCAGGCATGCCTGTGCAGAAGTCCTGCTGGTTGTTCTGGGTATCCTGATCGCCTTTCAGATCGATACCTGGAACAACGGCCGTCAATTACGACAAAAAGAACTTCAGTACCTGTCGTCCATCCGGGATGGCCTGCTTGCTGACAAGCAGAGCATTGATAAAGTCACCAGGCAAAATCTGGGGAAAATTGATGTCATCGATGCTTTGCTGCAACTGTTTGCCGGACAGGTCAGTAATGAACGGGCAGCCGATGCCCTGGTCGAACATGCCTTCACGATCGGTACCTTTGATTTGTATATTCCCAACCGAGTCGCGTTTGACAACATGGTGTCTGCCGTGACGATAGAGCTGGTGACGGATAGAACCCTGCGCCTGCAGCTTGCCAGTTATTACAGTGCACTGACACCTGATCGCGGGACCCAGGAGCGGGTTGCAGAAATTTCCCGGCGTATGGCGGATTTTTTTGCCGCTGATCTCACCCATGCCAGCGAAACGCCGGGTCTCTTTACCTTCGACAACCCCGGCATACGAAAAAAATCCGAGGTGGTGCTGCACAGGGATGAAGCGTTTCTGGGAAATCTGCAATTATTACGTGCGGTCAGTGTGGCCCAGAATGACGAGCTTGAGGATAAGGTCGTAGCCATTGATCAGCTGCTTGCCGGGATACAGCTACAGCTCGGTGAAGACGGATAGCATCAGGTAGCCATTAACAACTGCCCAGAGTTTTCTTCGTTTTCTGTTAATTTTTTCAATATGTTCTGTGCTGGTTGTTAATTTTCTACCTTGAGCTTTTTCTCGACAATTTTACGGGCAGCGTTGCCGGCAGGCATTATTGAACTGACTTTGATGTCACAGGTGTCATTTTTTGCCTTGTATCATCCCGATATTTGCCTGGGGTGTTAATCAGGTTTATTGTAAGGTCACTCCACCAAAGCCTAAAAAGGAACGCTGCATGAAACCGGATAAAAACCTTCAAGCCCAATCAGTTGGCCGACGCTCGCTTCTGAAAACGGTGGCCGGTTTGGCAGCTGTGTCGACAATTCCGCGACAGCTCCTGTCGGCTGATGCCGTTCAAGGTGGAAAACTTGGACTGTTGATCCCGCCGGCCAACGGCACGCTGCCGGGTGAGGCGGGCACCATGTACAACGGCAGCATGGAATACCTGATCGAGTCGCTGGGTCTGGAATCCATGACCCCGGAAGGTTATGACGCGGTACTGGATCGTATTGCCCCGAAGGCGGAGCTGCTGGCAAAACGGGGTGCCGAGGGTATATTGCTGATGGGCACCTCCCTGAGTTTCTATCGCGGACAGGCCTTTAATGAGCAACTGACCCAAAGCCTGGTCAGAGCGACAGGCCTGCCGTCCATGACCATGAGCACCGCCGTCATCGAAGGTCTTAAGGCTGTGAATGGCAGCAAGCTGGTTGCCGCCACGGCCTACAACGACGTGGTGAACACACGTCTGCAATCCTTTCTGGAAGAACACGGGTTTTCCGTTTCTGTGGTGAAGGGCCTGGAGATAGAAGCGATCGGTGATCTCAACAGTGTCACCCCCCAGCAATTGATCACTTTCTGCAGTGATGTGGCCTCGATGGCACCGGAGGCCGATGCCATGCTGGTGTCCTGTGGCGGCTTGCCCACCCTGGAGATTCTGGATCCGGTGGAATCACGGACCGGCATTCCTGCGGTCAGCAGTACGCCCCATGCCCTGTGGGCCGGGGCGAGGCTTTTGGGACTGGACAGCCGCATTCCGGGGCACGGCAAGCTGCTGTCGATCTAGCCGGTTACTGCTTTTCGTATTGCTGCAAATTACGTCTTGTCAGAACGGGAGATGTTCGGCAGACGCCCAGTAGCCATGGACCTGCATGTGCAGGCGGAACGGCATCTTGATGCGGGCAATGGCACCACCAGCAAAATCCATGGCATCCACAATCACTACCTCGGACTTCATTTCCCGGAAATTATTGGCCACGGCAATGATGTAGCCGTCACCTTCCGGGGCATCCGCTGAGCGGGGAATGAACTGGGGTTCGGACATGCCATGGGCATCACCGGCAAAGAACTTGTCGATTTTTCCCGTGTCGTGATCAAAGCGGTAAATCGCGTTGGATACCCGCACGGCCAGGGTGTCAGCAAAGGCTTCCGCCACCGGCAGGGTGGGATCGCTCAGCAACATGAAGCTGTAGCGAAACGGTTTGGTGATGAAGCGGTCATCTATCCTGACAAAGGTAGTGACCTTCATGCCGTCAAACAGTACTTCCTCTTCCCAGCCATCACCGTCTGAATCAAGATCAAAAGTCCAGCGGCGGATGGTGGGAACATAGTCAGCCGGGTTACTGAAGCTGCCATCCACCTTGGGGAAATAGGGATGGAAGTTTTCCCCGGCCACGGGTGCATCAAGAATCACCTTGTTGCCTTCCGTGCGGGCATTGGTGGTGTGAATCAGCATGTGTCGGTCGGCTGGTCCCTTGAACCAGCGGACATCACTGGCATCCCCGTCACGGGGAATGATCGCTACATAGGCAGGGGCATCCTTGTCATAAGCCCAGTGCAGTTCGCCCCGTTCCAGTCGCTCTCGTGAGGTCACCATGCCGGTAGTCGGGATAATGATGTGTTTGTCGGTGATCGCCATGTCATGCATCATCGAGACAAGCGGTGTCTTGAACCAGATTTCCCTGGTCAGCTTGCCTTCCGGACTGAAAATGAAAACGGCCATGTCATCAGAGCATTCGCCTTTCGCCTCATAGGAAAAGGCAATCATTTCACCGGTGACCGGATCCTGTTTGGGGTGGGCGGTAAAACTGGTGGCGGTCATGGCGCCGTCAAAATCCCATTCGCCGATGGTGTCCAGGGTGTGGGGATCCAGAGCTGTAGGTGGGCTTTCCTCCTTCATGCAGAACAGGCGGCCGCCATGAATGATGGGTGTGGTGTTGGCCGTATTGTGACTCACATCCCGCACACTGGGGTCCGAGGTCCGTGGATTCCGATACAGGCCGAACAGCGCCTTGTGGGCCTGGCGCTCTGCTTCATACCGCGGTGTGCGGACATAGCGGGATTTGAAATCGACATTACCATCATAAATGCGGAACATGTCCACGGCACCATCGGCATTGTAGGGGGTGTCATTGGCATGCATCGGCGGGAAACGACGGTCAGCGGCGCTGCGGTAAAAGGTGCCCCGGATATCCTTCGGAATTTCGCCTTCGACTTCGCAATCCTCGATCTGCGCTTCAAAACGCATGGGGGCGAAAAATCCACCGTTGTGTTTGAAATTGACTGCCATGCCCATTCCTCTGTGTTGATCATGAAAGGTTATTCGCGGGTAACCCCTGCCTGGTCTGCCAAGAAGGGTAACATGGCGAATTTGTATTACAAACCGTCCGTTTCTGCTATATAAAGTCGTCTTGGCTGGTCTGAAAATGACTTTTATAACGGGTAAAAATACAGGGGGTGCACCATGAAGGTCATGATTGAAATCAACAACAGCGTTGTTCGCTACAGCAGGAGTTTGTTATTTGTCCTGGTTGGTGTACTCGGAGGTGCGGGGCTGGTTTATGCCGCCTCTTCCATGCGCTCATACCGCTATGACGAAAACTATGCCAGTGATCGTTCCCAGATCGAGGATCTGCAGGCCCGCTACCTGTTTGCCATGAACTGGCTTGATGCCGAGGCCTATGCCGAAACCTTCACCGAAGACGGCGAGCTGGATTGGGCCGGTGGCGTGGCAAGAGGACGGGAAGCCATTCGTGAAGAAGTGGGCGCCATGGCGGCAGCCTTCGCTGCAGAGGAAGCTGCAGATGCACCACTGCGACCTGCCCGCAAACGCCATTTTATTACCAACGTGGTGATCAAGGTGGACGGGGATACGGCTACCAGCCGGGCCTACTGGTTCATCATGAATAACCGCACTGCCGACCGCAAAGGTTACAGTGAAGCCTATGGCCACTACGAAAGTGAACTGCGCAAGGTGGACGGGCAGTGGTACTTCACCAAGCGCAAAATCTTCAACGAGGAAATGGCAGATCGCACGGCGCCACTGGCCAATCCGGCAAGCTGATTCAGACGGGCTTATTCCTGCAGTTTGATGGTCATGTTGGGGCCCGTGGTCACCTCATCGGCAAACCAGCGGGTGGTCACGGTCTTGGCCTGGGTATAAAAGCGCACGCCTTCCTTGCCGTAAGCGTGGAGGTCGCCATAGAAGGACTGCTTCCAGCCGGTGAAGGAGAAAAACGGTAAAGCGACAGGAATGGGCACGTTGATGCCCACCTGGCCCACCTCCACCTCATGACGGAATTGCCTTGCGGCCGCGCCACTGGCCGTGAAAATCGATGTGCCATTACCAAAAGGATTGTTGTTGATCAGGGTGATGGCCTCTTCCAGAGTGTCCACACACAGGCAGCACAGTACCGGGCCAAAAATTTCCTCGCGGTAAATGCTCATCTCCGGCGTGACATCCCGGAACAGGGTTGGGCCAAGCCAGTTGCCCTGTTCATGGCCTGGCAACGTGAAGTTTGAGCCATCCAGCAGGCAGGTGGCACCTTCGTCCTTGCCTTTCTGGATGAATTCCACAATGCGGGTTTTGGCCTGGGGGCTGATGACAGGACCGTAACCGGCATCACTGTCATTCCACAGGCCGGGCCTGATCTTGCTCATGGCCTGGGTAAGATCATCAATCCAGTCCTGGGCCTTGCCGACAAACACCGCTACTGAAATGGCCATGCAGCGCTGGCCGGCGGCCCCCATGCCGGCACCGATCAGGTTGTTGATCGCCTGGGCCTTGTTGGCATCCGGCATGACCACCATATGATTCTTCGCCCCCGCCAGACACTGCGCCCGTTTCATGTTGGCGGTGGCGGTCTGGTACACGTGCTGACCTACCGGGACTGAGCCGACAAATGACACGGCTTTTACTGTGGGATGGGCCAGTAACTGTTCTACCTGCTCCTTGCCGCCATGGACGACATTGAGCACGCCATCAGGACCGCCTGCCTCGGTGAACAGTTCCGCCAGGCGCACCGGTGTCAGGGGATCCTGTTCCGAAGGCTTGAGGACAAAGGTGTTGCCGGCGGCAATCGCCAGGGGAAACATCCACAGGGGAATCATCGCCGGAAAATTGAACGGGGTGATGCCGACACAAACGCCCAGCGGTTGCAGGTAGCTGGACGTATCGATATTGCGCGCCACGTTCTCCACCGTTTCCCCCATCAGCAGGGAAGGCATGTTCATGGCCTGTTCCACGACTTCGATACCGCGCCACAGCTCACCTTTGGCATCGGCAATGACCTTGCCGGTATCCAGGCTCAGTAATTCGGCGATCTCATCCTGGTGTGATTTAAGCAGTGCCTGGTAGGCCATCATCACCCGGGCCCGCTCGGTGACCGGCACCTGGCGCCAGGTGGTGAAGGCATCGGCAGCAGCGGTTACCGCGAGGTTGATTTCATCCCGGGTGGCATTGGGCACCTCGGCGATGAGGCTGTTATCTGCCGGGTTATGAACGGGGAGGGTGCTGGTGGAGTCGGATTGATGTGTCTTGCCGTTGATATATAAAGGAACGTGCTGCATGGGTACCTGGCATTATTGAAATTTTCGCCAGAGTAACTTTACCGTCTGGCAAGAGCAAGCCTGAGTGTCAGCGCTTGCCCAGGTCATTCAGGTGAACGTTGAACGTCTCACGGGCACTGTAGGCCGTGATGGCGACAAGCACGGTGACCCCCAGGGCAAAGGAGCCGATGGTGACCGGAATGTTGTCGCTGCCGGGCGGTGCCAGGGCCACAAAGATGGCCGGGAAAAAGGCTGTCAGCATGGTACCCAGGTTCTGGGAAATGGCCATGGCGGACACGCGGGTGTGGGTGGGAAACAATTCGGGATAAAAACTGGGGAAAATCGCGTTGTAACCCTGGTAGACCACACCCCACATCAGCAGAGACAGGGTGATGGCCAGAGGAATGCTGTGAATGCTGATGGCGTATAAATAGAAAAACGACAGTAATCCTGCGGCCAGTGAGCCACCGATAATCATGGGGCGTCGGCCGATCCTGTCCGAAAGATTCCCGGCAAACGGAATGACAATCACGGCCACGATATTGCCCAGCACCGGAATCCATAAATACACGCTGCTGTCGAAACCGATCCCGTACCCTTCCTGTACGGCATAGGCGGCACCGAACACGGTGGTGACGACCGGGATGACATTCATCAGGGACATGATCATGACCCGCAGCATGTCCTGCCAGTGGTACTGCAGCGCTTCCAGTAAAGGCGCCCTGGGCACATCGCCTTCCGCCTGTTCCTCGGCAAAGGCCGGTGTTTCATCCACGTTGCGGCGGATCAGGTACCCGGCATAAATGACGATGAAACTCAGCAGGAAGGGGATGCGCCAGCCCCAGCTGTTGAAGGCCTCAGGCTCGAGGTAATAGGCCAGGGGCAGAAATACCGCTGCTGCCAGAATCTGCCCGGCCTGCACGCCCTGCAGGGTGAAACTGGCAAAAAAACCGCGCCGTCCGTAGGGGGCGTGTTCCAGGATCATGGTGCTGGCCCCGGAGATTTCCCCGGCTACCGCAAATCCCTGGGCCAGTCTGAGCAGGACCAGCAGCAGGGGGGCGGTCCAGCCGATCTGCTCATAGGTAGGCAGCAGCCCGACTGCCATGGTCGAGCCACCCATCAGAAACATGCACAACAGCAGTACCTTCTTGCGCCCGTGTGTGTCGCCCCAGTGGCCCAGAAAGATGGCGCCAACAGGGCGGGCGACATAGCCGACCCCGTACGTGGCCAGGGAGGCAACAATGGCCACTTTGGGGTCCTGGGATGGGAAGAACAACTGCGGGAAAACCAGGGCTGATGCCGTGGCATAGATAAAGAAGTCATAGTATTCAAGCGCCGAACCTATCCACCCGCTGGCCGTGGCCTTTCGGGTCTGGTGTGTGCCCTGTGGTTCGTGCGAATTGCCTGTCATTATGACGTCCCTCGTTATCGTGCTGTTATTTTTTGTAGGCGCCCAGACCCGGTTTGTAGGTTTTGTCATCAATGAACTGTTTGATGCCTTCCTTGCGGCCTTCGTTGTCGAAGAAGTTGGCGGCTTCCTGGGCCCGGATGAGAAAGTCCTCGGCATTGTCGTAGGTCATGTCGACCACCCGACGCATGGCATCCTTGGTGGCTTTCAGGGCTACCGGGTTTTTCTCGAGCAGGGAAGAGGCAATTTCCCGCACGCGGGTTTCCAGATCGGCAAGCGGGACGGATTCGGTAACCAGGCCCCAGGCTTCGGCGGTTTTGCCGTCGATGTTCTCGCCGGTCAGGGCATGGTACATGGCTTTGCGGAAAGGCATGAGTTCCTGGGCCACCTTGGTCACACCACCGCCAGGCAGGATGCCCCAGTTGATTTCGGACAGACCATAGGCCGCTTCATCGGCAGAAATGGCAATATCGCAGGCAAACAGGGGGGCGTATCCACCACCAAAACACCAGCCGTTGACCATGGCAATGGTGGGTTTCTGGAACCAGCGCAGGCGGCGCCACCAGCCATAGGCTTCACGCTGCGACTGCCGGGTGCCTTTGACGCCCAGGGCTTCAGTTTCACGGAAATATTCCTTCAGGTCCATACCGGCTGACCACGCCGTCCCTTCGCCGGACAGTACCAGCACGCCGATGCTGTCGTTGTACTCCAGGTCATCAAGAACACGCATCATCTGGCGATTCAGGGCGGGGTTCATGCAGTTGCGTTTTTCCGGGCGATTGAATTTCACCCAGGCGATGCCGTTTTCGATGGTGACGGCGACAGTGCTTTCTTCAGGGACGGATGGGTTGCTCATTTCGAACTCTCTTGTCTGTTTGTTTTAATTTTTCAGGTTATGGAAGGGGGTTGCTATTTTTGCTTTCAGCGCCCCTTTCAAGAACAAGATGGGCATTTTAACCTGTGACGGGTGATCGCCCTAATTTTCGGCGCTCTGCGCCGGACGATAAGGTCATACCGGGTCCTGGTTTGTCATGGGAAAAACGGGTTCATTCCCCGGGGTTACCGGAGTTTGGGCGTTAAATCACTTCGTATGGAAGCCCCACGTACTGTTCGGCAATCACCCGCCTGCCATTTTCGTAGCTCAGGTAATAATCAAGCTCTGATTGCATAAAGCGCTGAAAGGTGATGGCTTTCATGTCGCCGGTTTCGGTATCGCCGAAGCTGTGCAGCATATTGCTCATCCACCAGGAGAAGCGCTCGCCGTGCCAGACGCGGCGCAGGGCGATTGCCGAGTAGCGGGGAATACAGGAGGTGTCATTATGGTTGAAAACCCTGTCGAGAATCTTGTGCAGGGCATCCACGTCCGAGGCTGCCAGGTTCAGCCCCTTGGCACCGGTTGGCGGGACGATGTGTCCGGCATCACCGACCAGGAACAGCCGTCCGTACTGCAATGGCTCGCAAACGAAAGACCGCAGCGGCACGATGCTTTTCTCCAGGCTGGGGCCGGTCTCCAGGTTGGCGGCGGCATCCTCGGGCAGGCGTAATTTGAATTCATCCCAGAACATCTCATCGCTCCAGTCCTCTACTTTGTCAGTAAGGGGAACCTGGATGTAGTGGCGGGAACGGGTCATGGAGCGCATGCTGGCCAGGGCAAAGCCGCGTTCACTTAAACAGTAGATCAGCTCTTCGCTGGCCGGTCGGGTGTCACTGAGCAGACCCAGCCAGCCAAAGGGATAGGCACGAATGTGCTCGGTGCGTTTTTCCTCCGGGATGGTCTGGCGGGAGACGCCGTAGAAACCGTCACAACCGGCAATGTAATCACAATCCAGCCGGTATTGTTCGCCATTATGAGTAAAGGTGATATAGGGGGCATCCGTCGTGACGTCATGGGGCTGGACGTCGTCGGCCTCATAGTAGGTTTCCTGGCCGCTGGCTTCCCGTGCCTGCATCAGGTCCTGGGTGATGTCCACCTGACCATAGCAGATGACAGTGTGGCCACCAGTGAGTCCCTTGAGATCAATGCGTGTACGCTTGTTGCCAACGGCGATATCAAAACCATCGTGGACCATACCCTCGCGGTCCATGCGTTCGCCAACACCGGCTTTGCGGCACAGGTCGGCAAACCCGGTTTCCAGAATGCCTGCACGGATTCGCCCCAGCACATAGTCGCCGGTCACCCGTTCAAGAATGATGTTGCTGATACCCAGTTGTTCCAGCAATTGTCCCAGCAAGAGACCAGAGGGGCCGGCTCCAATGATGGCTACCTGTGTGCCGAGTGTTTTCATGCCGATCTCCTTTTGTATTTTTAAAGCATGATTGCATAAAATTTCAGCGTAAATAATTCAGTTTTTGAGTAATTACTGGTACTTTTCGTTCAAGTTGAGAAATCTGGAGGCAGTGCCTTGAATCGACGCCATCAGGCAGACAGCGATATTCCGCGCTACGGACTCTATGGCGAATCTGCCATGGATGAAACAGATTTTGTCCATATCGAGGATATAGAAACCCGCAGTGCGAAAAATGACTGGCTCATAAAACCCCACAGGCATCACGGGATGTTCCAGATGCTTTACCTGCAGCAGGGTGAGGCAGAGGTATTTGTCGATGATGCTGTACTACAGGCCACAGACAACTGGGTGTTCACCTTGCCGGTGGGGTCCATCCATGGGTTCAGGTTCAGTCCCGGCACCAAGGGAAAAGTACTGACGCTGTCCGAGACCTTTATCAACACCGGGTTGCTGCAGTCGGATCAGCAGGATATGCAGACCATCCTGCTCGAGGCACAGCAAATCCCCCTGGAGGCTGCCAGGGAGGTTGTTTTCCAGATGGATCACTGTATGACATGGCTGGAAGGCGAAATCAGTGCAGAGCGCCCAGCCAGGAAGCTCATGCTTGAAAGGCAGCTGGGTGTGCTGCTGGTTCTGGTCCTGCGTGAATATTTGAAAAGTGCAATCAGCCAGGATATTTCGCGTTCAGGAGAACTGGCTTCCGCCTTCAGAAAATTACTGGATGACCGTGTGCTGGATCAGTGGCGGGTAGATGATTATGCCATGGCGTTGAATATTTCGGTGTCGACCCTGAACCGATACTGCCACGACTGGTTTGGCGAGAGCAGCAAACGCTGCATTCAGCAGCGTCTGCTCAGGGAGATGAAACGCAAGCTGGTGTATTCCAGTGAGTCCCTGGAAAAAATTGCCTGGTCACTGGGGTTTGTCGATGTGTCCTATTTTTCCAGGGTGTTCAGGAAATTGACAGGTAGCACGCCGAAGGAGTACCGAAACCGGAAAAGCATCGTGCAGTATTAAGCGGACAGGATGGTGGGGGCTGCAAGAAATCACATTTTTAGTGGAGGGTCCAGGTGTGAAATCCATGAACCATATGCCCTTGGAGTAAGGCGATAAATACTACACGTGGTACGGTTTTTTATGCTAGTTTCGGCAATCTCCATAGGAAACAACAACTCTGTAATATGAAAAGGAATGGTGTCATGAAATCCGTTCGTTTTTTCATGTCTTTATTGCTGGCATCCACTTGTGTTGCCTTCAGTCTCCAGGCCCAGGAAGCCGTGAAAAGCGGAAATTGGTCTGAAGCCTCCACCTGGTCCGGCGGAGACGTCCCTCGGGCGGAAGGCAGGGTCAAGATTGGTGATAACGTCAATGTTGTACTTGACGTCAGTCCTCCGGCTCTGGGCGGCATTACGATCAACGGCAAACTTGCCTTTTCTGATGAGGTGGATATTGAACTGACCACCGAGTGGATACTGGTGTTTGGGGAACTGGCGATCGGTACAGAAGCCAGGCCTCACACAGCCAATGCCACCATCACCCTCACCGACAACAATGAAGGCGAGCAACTGATGGGTATGGGTGACCGCGGGATCATGCTGTCCGGTGGCACCCTGAATCTGCACGGCAATCGCAGCAATGCCTGGACCAAACTGGCTGCTACCGCTGAAGCGGGAAGCCGTAGCATCATCGTGTTGAACGCTTCTCAATGGCAGGTGGGAGACCAGATCGTCCTGGCCTCCACAGATTACAGCCCACGTCAGGCCGAAACCCGCTTTATCACAGCCATCAACGGCAACACCATCAGTCTGAATGAACCCCTGGCGTTCATGCACTACGGTGAGATTACCTTTGGTGTGGATGAGCGCGGGGAGGTTGGACTCCTGACCCGCAACATCAAAATTCAGTCATCCGAGGATTCTCTGGAATCATATTTTGGTGGTCACATCATGGCGATGATCACCAGCAAAATGTTTGTCGAGGGCGTTGAACTCAATCGCATGGGCCAGAACATGGAATTGGCCCGCTATCCCATTCACTGGCATCTGGTTGGAGAAGGCGGCAAAGGCCAGTACATCCGGAACTCTGCCATTCACGACACGTTCAACCGCTGCGTGACCGTGCACGGCACCAACGACCTGCGTGTCGAGAATAATGTCACCTACAACACCGTCGGTCACTGCTTCTTCATGGAAGACGGCATTGAGACCGGCAACACGTTCACTAAAAACCTGGCAATCCAGGTCAAGTGTCATCCTACCCTGGACTGTGTGCCCTACAACCTCGGGCCAAATGGCGAAATCGATGACACGAATCGTCAGGACCTCAGGCGCATCAGCATGTCGGGTGAACATACCCTGCTGCCTTCCGACAATACGGTAGCGGCCTACTGGATTACGAATCCCGACAATACCTACGTGGACAACGTGGCCGCCGGTAGTGAGGCGACCGGCTTCTGGTTTTCCCTGCCGGAGCACCCGAATGGCGCCTTCCTGGGCTCGGAAGACAGCGAAAACACCTGGCCACGGCGTACACCGCTCCGTGAGTTCCGGGGTAACGTGTCCCATTCCAACTATGACGGGTTCATGTTCGACCGCAACATCAATGAAGACAACACCTTCGATCTGTCCTTCACCGCGTATACGCCGCTGGAAGATCCGGCCGACCCATACAGCGAGATGGTGGAATCGCCCTTCGAGGACCTGACCAGCTACAAGAATCGCCATGGCGGTATCTGGGGCCGGGGCGAACTGCACGTCTTCAGCAATGCGAAGCTGGCTGACAACGCCATCGGCATGACCCATTCAACCGGCACGTTTGGCAGTGAGCG